>JAZRQI010000280.1:0-3000 GCA_045649705.1 Acutalibacteraceae bacterium | reverse complement strand
TCTTTCTGTTGCAGTAGTACCTGCATTTGCAGAAGAATCCAAAGCAGATGTGAAACCCGTCACAAGCGACAATATGGAAAGCGTGTTTGCTGAGGGTGAAAACAGTCTTATCGTTTTCGTTACAGGTATCGGACAGAGCTTTTCATACCTGTTTGACGAAAGCTACGTTGCTGACGGTGCTTTTGAAAAAGGCACACTTCAGGACTATGAAAACTATGCTCCTCTTGTAGCAGAAGGCAAATACACTGCAAGATGGAATCTTTTCAACACATTTGACGAGGCTTTTTCTGATGTTGGTACAATTTTCTCTATTGTAACAGTTGTCAGCGGACTTCTTGTGTCAGGCTTAATCGGTGAATGTGTTATCAGCGAAAGTGCTGTTAAAAACATTGTGAAAAATCTCTTCAAATTCAACCTTGTTGATGAAGAGGGCAACAGCAATCCCAGAGTTGTAACTCCCAGATATGCTATGCCTGTTTCGGAATATCCTTATGCTCCTGGTGAAGACGGAGAACTTCGCAGTGAAGCAAGGGAACGCTTCTTCTCAGCAATTCCCTGTGAAGATATTGCAAAAGAGAAATTCGGTGAAAACTACGAAGATTTCCTTTATGTTTACAACTACAGTGCATTTTCTTATACTTCAAAGAATGTTGAAGGTCTCCACGAGTACATCGAAACAATCATTGCAAACAACAAAGTAGGTGCAAAAGACGTAGTTCTTGTTCCTATGAGTATGGGCGCATCTGTTGTGTCAGCTTATATGAGCGCATATCCCACAGTTAAAGATAACCACATCAGAAGAGTTGTGGGTATCGTAGGTGCATGGGACGGTACAGAAATCATCGCAGACATGCTCTCTCAGCAGTATTGCGACAATTCAGCAGACCTTTTCTATAACGGACTTATCGCCGACCTTGTAGGCGAACCCTGGGGTTATGTTGTGAACATTGCTCTCAGACTTTTCCCGAAACAGGTTCTCAGAGATTTTATTGATATGGCTTTAAGAGGTCTTGCAACAGACCTTTTCGGACCTACTCCCTCACTTCTCAACATGGCTCCTCTTGACAGATACGATGAAATCAAATGGTGCATTTCTTCTGATGTTGTAAAGAAAGAGGTTGACGATTTCTACAAGGCAAAGGCTAACCTTACAACAACTATGAGAAACCTTGAAAAAGAGGGCGTTACTTTCTCATTTATTGCAGGCTACGGACTTCCCTTCGGTGCTTGCACAAGTGATTACAGTATGTTCGGATTTATGAAACAAGCACCCCTTACTAACTCTGACGAAATCATCAACATCGATTCAACTGCACCGGGTACATCATTTGTTCCTTACGGTCAGAAGTTTGCTGATACAAAGGGCAGAGAACTTTCTCCCGACGGTTCACTTGATATCTCAACTGCACTCTTCAAGGAATCTTCATGGTATTTCTATGAGCAGAAACACGAGCTTGAATACAATAACACAGCTCTTTCTCTTGCACTCAATCTTGCAACAGGTGATATAAAAACTGTAGCAGACTGCGATAACCTTGAAGAAGACGGATACTACTATCCCCAGTTCAATAATGCAAGAAACCTGAAACCTCTTGTAAGAAGCTATATTCCTGACCTTGAAAGATACTGCGAAGAAACAGGATATACTCTTACAGCTGAACAGCAGGCACTTCTTGATAAAGCACAGGAAATGATGAACAGCACTGCAAACGATTTCGAAAAAGATAATGAGGTTATTGAAGAAGTCCGTGATATGCTGGTAGAAATCGGTGTTTACGGTCCTGATGCAGAACCTGAGGGAGCAGAAGTGTTCTTTAATAAACTCCTCAAAGGCTTAAACGATATTACATACGGAATTTTTGGTGCAAAAGGATTTATTGATTTATTTGCATAAAAACTAATAAAAATGAGCCATTCTGTCACATTGACAGGATGGCTTTTTGCTTTTGAAGAAACAAGGATGTATTGTTTTTAAAGACTGATTAAAGATAATTAAGGATAGACGGATTTTATTGATTAAGAGGGTTTTATATGGTAAAATTTATCCGTTAACAGAATGTTAAAAAATGAATTCGGAGGAAAGAAAATGAAAAAAACATTTATAAGAATTCTTGCAGTAATACTCGCACTCACTGTGCTTTCAGGTATGGCGGTTTGTTTTGCTGCGGAGAAAGAAAAGGAATATTTTGACTACGGCACCTATGTTCTTCTCGGTGACAGTGTAGCAAGCGGTTACAACGATGTTGAGTATGTTTTCAGCGAATTCACAAGAGTTGAAAATTCTTATTCAGACTTTGTTGCTGATGATTTGGGCATTGAACTTATCCCACTTGCATGTCCCGGTTTCAGAACACTTGAACTTCGTCATCTTCTTGAAGACGATTTCCCTGTTGAAGACGGATACCTTTTCCATGGCTCACACACATCCAATGAAGAGATTGAGGCTATGGCCCCATATTTCCGTGAGTCAATTGCAAATGCAGGTCTTATCACATTAGGTATCGGCGGTAACGATTTCGGTGCATACATCGGCTGGGTAATTGCTGATATTATGGAGGAAGACGGACTGCTTACAGACTTTGTAACGAAAGCAAAGGCTCTTCTTAATGAAAAGGGTGTTGAAAACGACGCTCTTGACGAGTTCCTTGACCTTGCAGATACAATGGGTGTTCTTCCTAATGTTGTTGCGGCTCTTCCTGAGGCTCTCAATTACGGTATCAGTTCACTTTTCAACAACTGGGACCCCATGATTGAGGACATTTACAGACTCAATCCTGACGTAACACTTCTTGTTATCGGTATGTTTGATACAGGTGTAAAAACAGAAGAAGATGCTGAGAAAAATGAAAAGGCTCTTATCAAACTCAACATTGCACAGGCAATTGTAGACTTTGCAAACGGTCCTATGATTAAGGGTGCAGAAAAATACGGCTACACATTTGTTGATGTAACAGGCACAATTTGTGACGAAACACATCCCACTGTAGCAGGTCACAGATT
>JAZRQI010000279.1:0-8314 GCA_045649705.1 Acutalibacteraceae bacterium | reverse complement strand
TTAACATATTTTTTAATTTGTATAAGTTACTTTTGTTGCTAAGTATACAAAAATCACTCAAAAAGTCCTATAAAGAAAATACGGAAGCTATATGTTATTCTCGCAAAGAGAACCTTTAACTGAACGGCAAATGAATCATCTGTTTCCGCCAAGCCGATATCTCTTTTCAGGTTTTCAAACCAATCATCGGTTCCTGTTGTAATTTCAAAAACAAGCTGTTCACTTGCAAACTCTGTTTCACTTGCTTCTTTACCGATTACAAAGGTATATTTTTCACCGGGAATAAGATTTCTGAAAATTCCTTTGGAATACAAATCTTTTTCTTCACAGTAATAAGTAACGTCATCAGTCTGTGTGAAAATAATTTTTGTTCTACCCGCTTTTTCGCAGACAATTTCCTCCGTTACAGGTCTTTCGGGGATAACCCATTCAATAACCTCTGATGCAAACTTTCCGTTACCGCCTTTTCTGCAAAGATACATTGTCTTCCCGGGGAAAACAGGGAGATAATCGAACTCTACAGAATTTTCTTCCGTGAACTCTTCATCTTCCGAGAATTTGTAATATACTCTCTCCCCTACCATCTGAACGGAACATTCGTCATAGAAATTTATATCCGGCTTTGTTATTGTTTTTCTGCCGGGCAACTGCACAAGAAAACCTTCTCCGCCAACATCAACAATAAAAGTCATCGTTGATGAAGAGTCAATCCACGAAGTCACATTCTGCCCATTTACAACTTTTTGATAATATTTAGTTTTAACAGAAACTTTTGTTTCATCAAAAATTATGTTTTCTTTTTCATAATCATAACTGATAGGATTTACAAAAACTTTGGGTGAATATACATAAGGTCTGTAACCCTCTTTGCTTACAGTAATTTCTATGGTGTTGGCAACAAAGTCTTCCACCTTCACCCAGACAGTTTCACCGCTTTCCACCGGTGTTCCGTTTACAGAAATATCGAAATAAGATTCAGCCGTAACACCTACAGACCTACTTCCGTTATCAATCATTACTGTTTCAGGAAGACCTCCCGTAACGTCAATCTCTGTTTCTGAAAATTGAGTAGAGAAAGAAAGCGATTCAAGTGCCGTCACAGCCTGACGATATTCCCGTTCATAAACTGCACCAAAGCCATTTTCATCTTTGGCAACAGCCTTGACCGTCATTCCGTCTGAAAGTGCAATGGGTTCTGTGTAAAGAATTCCGTTTTCGCAAGGGTCTGTGCCATCTGTAGTGTAATAAATTTCATCGGCACTCATACAGGTGAGTTCAAGCTTTTCAGCAAGAGAAATTCTTCCGCTGTCAAGAGAAAACTTTACATATCCGTCACTGCTTGTAAAAGCTTTTATTGCAAAATTACCAAGCCTCATATAGTCTGTTAATCCGTCAAAACCTTTGATTACTTTCTGATGGATATCTTCCCATTTTTCTCCGTCACTGCTCACAAAACTTTCACCTGCTGCACTTACATTGGCAGTAGACTGGATTCTGTATTCCATATAAATTGCCTCTACCTGAGCTGTAAGTGTCTCCGTAGGATTTTCAAGATATATTACCACACTGAAAGTATCGCCTTTGTCAAGGTTTACACCGTAGGGCAATTGTTCTGTGTAGTAACCGGGAAGTGATTTCATTCCGTAAAACTCTGCTTCAAGTGTCCCTGAAGTGGGGTCTTTTTTATCTGAGAGATTTTTGTATATCTGAACTGTATATTTTGAGTTCACGTCAGTTGTGTAAAAAGACACAGCTTCAAGAACTTCTGCCTTTTTACTTGTGAAAACATTTGCCATATAGATCTCTGTAGAATCATCAAAACCTACGGGAGAATACTGAACACTCTCATTGTGTGAATAAATATTTTCGTAGTTATCCTTACTTTCATAAAGATAAATTCCCACATAATCTATTGTCACATCTTCGTAAGAAAGCCAGAAGTATCCATTATCTCCCCAGGTAGTTCCCCAACTGTTCTGAACAAGCCATGCGCCGTCGTTTTCAATATACTCAGAGTTGTTGAAATTTTCTTTGGGAAAATTGTCGTCCCATCCTATTACTGCTACTGAATGGTTTGTATATGTACCTTCATAATTGTACCAGGCGTTTGTTTCTTCATTGAAGTTTTCTTCTGCATTTGATGCAAAATAGGAAATATCTACTGCCTGTTCTGTTTTATACATCTGTTCTTTTACCTGAGACACAAGAAGACGTCGTGCTTCTGCCTCTTCTTCAGGATTTCCGTATTCGTACTCGGGAAAAGATATCATATTCTGCATATGCGCTACTGACACATTACGGGATTTGTCCGAGATTTTTGCATTTGAATAGGGAAATTCTTTCTCTGTTGCAGGGCCATACCAGTTTGCAAGTGCATCACAGGCAGTCAGGTCAAATCCACCATTATTAAAGGGATCGTAGCCACCAAAAATAAAATTGAATGCTTTCTTCTGATTTGCGGAAGCATAGGCAAAATAAGACAAATGAGCTTCCGAGAGAGTCATATGCTTCCCCATTTGTGCAAGACCAGTTTCGCTTGAAGTCAAAGCAGCGAAAGCCCAACAGGTACCAAACTTGCCCTGGTCACCCACACCCTTGAAATGGTCAACCAGAAATTCTTCAGGAAGAGAAACATTTTTATTTGACTTAACCTTTTTCGGGATTTTTGATGTAACAGGAGACGGAATTCTTCCTCCATTACTCAGAATTTCCTTATCCTCTTTTGTCAGTCCTGAGAAAGTAAGCCCGTTAATACTGTCGTATGCAAAAGATGTTGTGCTGAAAACAGAAAATGAACCCAGCACCAGAACCACGCTGAGAATCAGAGAGATAATTTTTCTGTTCATAAAAATCAACTCCTCCCGTTTATGATTTATAAATAAATTTATTTAAGATATTCGTCCATTATAATTGCTGCTTGTCTTACGATTTCTTCGCAAGGTCTCGTTTTTTTATAATGCTCCGTTCTCTCTTCGGGAACGTGACTTTCCGAGGGACCTTCCATTTCCAAAAGTTCACGGCAGATAATTGAACCGCCGTTTCTTTTTTCAAATTCTTCTTTGATTTCTCTTATTTTTGCATAAACCTCTTTTTTTGATTCAGAGGCATTTGAGAGGTCGCTGTTATCTGCAAGACCCACAAGCAAAGTACATCCGCTGAAAGCACCGCATACTTCACGGAGTCTTCCGAAACCTCCGCCGAAACCTGAGGACAATCTCATTGCTGTTTCTTCTTCAATGCCGAATTTGTCTGAAAAGGCACAAAAAACTGCCTGTGAACAGTTATATCCTTTGCCGAAAAGTTCTACCGCTTTTTCAACTCTGTTTTCCATCTTTTTCAATCTCCTTTATTTTCGCTTTTTTATAAAGTTCTTCAATATAATTTTCGTATTTTTCCGTTTTCAATTTACTCAGAGCAACGCTCTCATAATCCTCTTCGTTAATATCTGTGTCAGCCTCTGCAAGTTGTGAAACCTTTTCCTCAATTTCTTTTTCATCAGGTTTCAGTTTACCATCAGCATAAATATTCTGTAATTCCATAACACCTGTCTGAAGATAATAAGAATAAAACTGACTCATCTGAATTGATTTTATACCCACAACGCCTTCCTTATTTTCGTTTTCAGCGTTGAAGTTTTCCGCTTTAAGTTTTAGCCCCTCAAAGGTGATGTCGTCGTAAATACCCTCTTCTTTCATCAGAACAAACTGGATTTTTGCTTTGACACATTCTTCAAGAACTCTGTCATAAAGAATTTCTTCAGGAGTTGTTCCTTCAAATTCTGTCTGCCAGAAATCTTCCGTGTATTGAACAGAGAACTTTTCAAGACACTCATTGAGAACCTGTGATTTATATTTCTTTCTGAAATATTCAAACTCTTCTTCTGTTATCGTTTCTCCGTTTACTGTTGCAACCGCAGTCGTTGACATCTCTTCCTTTGCACAGGAAAAGAAAGTCAGAAGAATAGTAAAAATCAGAACTGTACACAGTAGTCTCTTCAAACAACCACCCTCTTTTTTCTTTAAAAATATTTAAATTCACTATAATTATACATAACTTTAAACGAAAAATCAACACATTAAGTTGACAACACATAAATAGAAGTATATAATTATTACATTAAAATTAAGAAAGGAAGATAAAACCAATGAAAAAGTTTTTATCAATTCTTATGGCAGTTATCCTCTGCCTCAGCGTTATGTCAGTAGGCGTTTCAGCAGTTGACGTAGCAGACAAAACACTTAAATTCAAAGGCGACGGCGAATTCAAGATCATGCAGTTAGCAGACCTTCAGGACACTTCATATGCTGTTTCAGCAACAAACGAGTATATTGCAGCAATTATTGCAGAAGAAGATCCCGACCTTATTGTTCTCACTGGTGACAACATCGCCGGCGGTACAGGCGATGCTCTCACAGAAGACATTGCAAGATGGCAGGTAAAAAAAGGCATTGACAACTTCATGTCACTCTTTGAATCTCTGAACATTCCCGTTGCAGTTGTATTCGGCAACCATGACGGTGAATCACTTATCGGCAAAGAAGAACAGATGGCTATGTATCAGACATACGGATGCTGTGTAGGCTATGATGAAGGTGACAGCCTCTACGGTTGCGGTACATACAACCTTCCCATCCTTTCATCAGACGGTAAAAAAGTTGTTTATAACCTCTGGATGTTCGACTCAAATATGTATGATGATGTAAACGGCGGTTACGACCACGTTCACGAAGACCAGATTGAATGGTACGTAAACAAATCAAACGAACTCAAAGCACAGAACGGCGGAGTTCCCGTTCCTTCAATGGCTTTCCAGCATATCATTGTTAACGAGATTTACAATGCTCTTGTAGAAGTTGAAGCAGGCACAGCAGGTTCTCTCCCCGCTGGTGACAAAGCACTTGCTCTTCCCGAAGGTACAGGTGTTCTGGGTGAAGGTCCCTGCCCCGGCACACAGGACAGCCTCCAGTTTGAAAAAATGGTTGAACAGGGCGACGTTAAAGCAATGTTCTTCGGTCACGACCATGTAAACAGCTTTGTTGTTCCCTATCAGGGCATTGACATCGTAAACACACCCACATCAGGCTTCGGTTCATATGGTAACAAAGAAACACGTGGTGTCCGTATTATCACAATCAACGAAAAAGATACATCAAAATATGAAACAAAAGTTATCAACTACTATGAGAAATTTGCAGTTGACAACCTCTCAAAATGCAAATATCTTATGAGTGAAGGTGACGTATGGAATGCATTGCGTTACATCGTAGTTGCACTCGAAAATGGCGTTTCATTCCTCGATGTCCTTGCTGATATTTTTGCTCTTATCGCATAAAAATTAAATAAAAACTTTCAGAAAGAGGGATAGCAATGTTAAAAAAACTCACTTGCATTATCCTGTCAGTTTTGGCTTGTCTTTCAATGTTTTCTGTAAGTGTCGGTGCTGAGAGTGTAAGCACCGACACTCTTCAGTTTAACGAGGACGGCAAATTCAAAATCATGCAGGTTGCTGACATTCAGGATGACCATCATCTTATTCCCGCAACACTTGACTTTTTCAGAATGGCAATTGACTCTGAAAAGCCTGACCTTGTTGTACTTCTCGGTGACAATATTTCAGGTGTTCCCAGTGATTTTGAAGACATTGAAAAAGCGAGAAAAAACACCAAAAAAGCAATTGACTGCTACATGTCTTTCTTTGAAGAAATGAAAATGCCCGTTGCTGTTGTTTTCGGCAACCATGACACAGAAAACGAAGTGACAAAAGAAGAACAGATGGCTATGTACATGTCATATGAATGCTGTCTGGCAATTGACGAAGGCGATGAAATTTCAGGCTGCGGAACCTATAACATTCCTGTTCTTTGCTCTGACGGCAGTAAGACCGCTTACAACCTCTGGTTCTTTGATTCATACCTTTGTGATGCAGAAAAAGGAATTTCTGATAACATTCAGCAGGACCAGGTTGACTGGTACATAAAAAAATCAAACGAGCTCAAAGAAGCAAACGGCGGTGTTCCCGTTCCCTCAATGGCGTTCCAACACATTGTTCCTAAAGAAATAGGCAAAGCAGAATTTCTCAGCGGTGAAACAAATGAAGACCCCAGCCCTTCCTCAGGTGATTCACAGCAGATTCCCGCAATGCTCAGCCAGGGTGATGTGAAAGCAGTTTTCTTCGGACATGACCATGTCAACACCTATACTGCAGTGTACGAAGGAATCTATCTCATCAACAGCCCCACTTCAGGCTTCGGCTCATACGGCGACATGAACAGAGGTTTACGCTTTGTTACGATAGACGAAAAAGATACCTCATCCTTTGAAACAAAAATTATCAACTATTTTGATGAATACTGTAACGATGATTATTCCCGTTGCCGTTACTATGTAAACTCAAGCATTGATGTGGTTTGGAATATTTTAAAATTCCTCTTTCTCTCTCCTTTTAACGGTGTTTCAATTTTCACCGCAATTTATGAAGTTTTTTGCATGGTATCATAAAATAATGAAAGGTAGCGTTTAAAATGAAAAAGTTTATCTCAATTTTTCTGGCAATAACCATTACTATCAGCTTATTTTCAATTTCCGTAAGTGCTTCACAAGCAGAAAATGAAAAACTTATGTTCAACGCAGACGGCTCTTTCAAAATTATGCAGATAGCTGATTTACAGGACAACCAGAGCCCTGTCAAAAAAACAACAGAATATTTAAGAGAAGTTATAGACGATGAAAAGCCTGACCTGATTGTTCTTACAGGCGACAACATCTCTGACTCTGTAGCAAGAGGCTTTACAAAAGACCACTCCGTAAAAAAAGTAAGAAAAGCAATTGACTCCTTCATGTCACTTTTTGAAGAACTTGGCATTCCCGTTGCTGTTGTTTTTGGTAACCACGATGCTGAAGGCTATGTTTCAAAAGAACAGCAGATGGCAATATACAATGAATATGATTGTTGTGTTGCAATTGACGAAGGTGAATCTCTTTCAGGTTGCGGCACATACAATTTACCGATTCTTTCTTCTGACGGAAGCAAAATCGCATACAACCTCTGGATGTTTGATTCAAACATGTATGACCCGATGGCTGACGGCTATGACCATGTTCACGATGACCAGATTGCATGGTATGTAAACAAATCAAATGAACTTAAAGCACAGAACGGTGGAAATCCCGTTCCCTCAATGGCTTTCCAGCACATCATTGTACCGGAAGTTTTCAATGCTCTTGTTGAAGTTGAAGAAGGCACTCCGGGCTCAATCCAGAACGGAGATAAATTCTTTGCACTTCCCGAAGGTGCAACAGGCTCCTTGCTCGAGCGTCCTGCTGTTGCCGCACGTGACAGTATGCAGTTTGAAAAAATGTTAGAGCAGGGTGACGTTAAAGCAATGTTCACCGGCCACGACCACAAAAATGACTTCGTTGTTTCATATATGGGAATTGACCTTTCAACAACACCTGCTGCAGGCTTCGGCGGATATGGTGCTGACAACAGAGGTGTTCGAGTAATAGTTCTTGACGAAAACAACACAGACACTTACGAAACAGAAACAATCCACTATCTCGGTACATATTGCACAGAGCCACTTGAAGTGCTTCTCTATCATATCAGTGGATTAAAATATATCTGGGATATGTTCCTTATGGGACTTACTATCCCCTTGAAATCATTTATACATTTAATTTCATAATCCCGTGAGGTGTAAATCACTTTGAAACGTGAAAACAGACAAGCTTTCAAAAAAGGAGTACGAAACGGAATCCCGATTGCTTTGGGATATTTCGCCGTTGCTTTCACACTCGGTATTGCCGCAGCAAATGCAGGGCTCAACGCTTTTCAGGCAACACTTGCAAGTCTGACAAACAACGCATCTGCAGGTGAATTTGCAGGCTTTATGGTTATTGCCACAAGTGCAGGATATCTCGAAATGGTTGTTATGCAGGTAGTTGCAAACGCCCGATATCTTCTTATGAGTTTTGCTATGAGTCAGAAAATCCCTCAGGATATGAAACTTCATCACAGACTCTTAGTCGCATTTGACCTGACAGATGAAATCTTCGGCATATCAATTGCAGAACCAGGTAAGCTCAACCCTTACTTTTCTTACGGTGCTTTTGCCGTTGCCATTCCCGGATGGTCTCTGGGCACATGTCTCGGTGTTATAATGGGAAACGTTCTCCCTCCCAATGTGGTGAGTGCTTTAAGCGTAGGACTTTTCGGAATGTTCGTTGCAATTGTAGTTCCCGCCGCAAAGAAAAACAAAATTCTCCTTGGTGTTGTTCTGATTTCAATGGCAGCAAGCTTTGCTTTTTATAAAAT
>JAZRQI010000278.1:0-14124 GCA_045649705.1 Acutalibacteraceae bacterium | reverse complement strand
TTTCACTTTTACTTTTCTGAACTTCTGACTGCATTCTTTTCAATGCAGAAACATTTGAGGCATTTATTTCGCAAAGTGAAGCAATGTATTCCATTACCTCTTTTTTATTAAAACCACGTGTTGAGGTTTTAAAAATCACGTTACCTTCCATAAATCACACCTCCGGAAATCAATACTTGATTGTTCCGTTAAATATCATTGAAACGTTACCTGAAAGAAGAATTCCGTCATCTGAATAGTTAACTATGAGTTCGCCACCCTTAGTCTTAACCGTAATGTCTTCATTTTTATTACAAAGACCGTTTTCAACAGCCGCTGCAACTGCTGCACATGCACCTGTACCACTTGAAAGTGTAAGACCATAGTCAGCTTTCCATACGCGGAGTTTGAGTTCGCGTTTGTTCACAAACTGCACAAGTTCTGTGTTTACGCCTTTGGGGAACAACTCATTGTTATCAAGGGCATAACCTACTTTTGCAAGGTCAAATACGTCAACATTATCACAGAAAACAACACAGTGAGGGCTGTTAAGTGAGAAGCAATTGATTTTAAGGTCTTTACCTGCACAAGTGATGGGATAATCCTTAATAATTTCGCTGCTTTCAGCAGGAATAGTTTCGGGATTCCAATCAGGTGTACCCATATTAACAGTAACTGAACGAACTTCTCCGTTAAGAATGTGAACTTTAACTTTTCTGACATCCTGTGAAGTTTCAATTTTGAATGAAGATTTCTTAATCATACCTCTGTCATAGAGATATTTAGCAACACAGTGTATGCAGTTACCGTAAAGGTCTGATTCTTTACCATTAGAACCGAAAACTCTCATCTTAGCATCTGCTTTTGATGAACCTTCAACAAGAACAAGACCGTTTGCACCGATACCGTAGTTTCTGTCAACAAGGCTGATTGTAAGAGATTCGGGACAAGAAATTTCATTCTTGAAGTTGTTGAGAATAATGAAGTCATTGCCGCAACCCTGCATCTTGTAGAAATCAAGAGGTTCTTTTTCAAGACGCATATTGTTGATATCAACAAGTTCTGTGTTATAAAGGTTATAACGGCTTGCGATTGTGTCAACAAGAGCATTTGCCGTATCCATTGATGTAATACATGTAACTGACAACTGGATAGCTCTGCGGTTGATACGGATATAGTCTTCAATTGTATTCTTCTTACCTACACCTGTATAAATGATGTAGTCAAGTTTGCCATCTTCAAGAAGCTGCATAACTTCAGCATTTTCATCATCGTGAAGCTTATTCACAACGTGAACCTTGATACCAAGCTGTTCAATAAGCTCAGCAGTTGATTTTGTAGCGTAAATCTTAACGCCAAAATCATTGAATTTTCTTGCAAGTTCCTGAACTTCAGGTTTGTCATTATCACTTACTGAAAGAAGTACGCCGCCGCTCTTCTTACTATAGTCGTGAAGTCTAAATCCTGCACTTGTAAGTGCTTTGTAAAGTGCTTCTTCAAGGTTTTCACCGAGACCGAGAACTTCACCTGTTGACTTCATTTCAGGACCGAGAGATGAGTTAACATCTGAAAGTTTTTCAAATGAGAACACAGGTGCTTTAACTGCAAAGTAAGGAGGTGTCTTGTAAAGTCCTGTGCCGTAGCCAACAGATTTAAGAGACTGACCAACCATAATTTTTGTTGCAAGTTCAACCATAGGAACACCTGTAACCTTACTGATGTAAGGAATTGTTCTTGATGCTCTGGGGTTAACTTCGATAACATAAAGTTCGTTTCTGTAAATAAGATACTGAATGTTAACAAGACCTTTTGTACCGAGTTCAAGAGTAAGTTTCTCTGAACAGTCAATAAGTGTTTCAAGCATCTTATCATTAAGGTTGAAGGGCGGATAAACGGCAATTGAGTCACCGCTGTGTACACCTGCACGTTCAATATGCTGCATAACACCGGGAATAAGAACATCTTTACCGTCTGAAATAACGTCAACTTCAAGTTCAGCACCCATCATATATTTATCAACGAGAACAGGGTTTTCAATCTTCTGTTCAAGAATAATCTGCATATACTGTCTGATATCATCAGGTGTATAACAAATCTGCATATTCTGACCGCCAATAACATATGAAGGTCTGAGAAGAACGGGATATTCGAGCTCTTCTGCTGCTTTGAGGGCATCATCTGTGTTCATTATTGTTCTGCCCTGAGGACGTCTGATACCGAATTTTTCAAGAAGAGCATCAAACTTTTCTCTGTCTTCAGCAATATCAATACCTTCAGCAGATGTACCGAGAATCTGAATGCCCTGCTCGTCAAGGAATTTTGTAAGTTTAATAGCAGTCTGACCGCCGAATGCCACAACAACACCGATGGGTTTTTCAACCTCGATTACGTTCATAACATCTTCTTCTGTGAGAGGCTCAAAGTAAAGTCTGTCAGCTGTGTCAAAGTCTGTTGAAACAGTTTCGGGGTTATTGTTGATGATAACAACTTCATAACCTAGTTCTTTAAGTGACCATACACAGTGAACTGATGAATAGTCAAACTCAATACCCTGACCGATTCTGATAGGACCTGAACCGAGAACCATAATTACATCTTTACCGCTTCTCTTGAAAGAACGGCTCTCGCAATGGTTATCAAATGTTGAATAGAAATAAGGTGTTTCAGCTTTGAACTCAGCAGCACAGGTATCAACCATCTTATATACTGCCTTTTTGCTTTCCATAATGTTTACACCTGAAATGCGTTCAATTGCCGCATCAGTGTAACCAAGCTTCTTACCTTTTTCGTAGTAATCTTCTGTAAGTTCTCCGCTTTCAAGCATAAGCTCATAATCAGCAAGATTTTTGAGTTTATAGAGGAAGAACTCATCTATTTTTGTGATTTCGTGGATTTTATCGACGCTGAAACCGTTTTTAAGTGCTTTGAATATGGTGAACATTCTCATATCATCCATATCGTGAAGCTTAGCCTCAATATCTGTAACATCATCAAGACGTTTTGTGTTGAGTGTATCCATTGAAATTTCAGCACCGCGGACTGCTTTCATAATAGCCATTTCAAATGAAGTACCGATTGACATAACTTCACCGGTAGCTTTCATCTGTGTGCCGAGAGTTCTGCTTGAATTTACAAATTTATCAAAAGGCCATTTGGGGAATTTAACAACAAGATAGTCAACTGTGGGTTCGAAACAAGCACAAGTTTTCTTTGTGATATCGTTCTGAATTTCGTCAAGTGTATAGCCAAGAGCGATTTTTGTTGTAACTTTAGCAATGGGATAACCTGTTGCCTTACTTGCAAGTGCAGATGAACGTGAAACTCTGGGGTTAACCTCGATAACTGCATACTGGAATGATTCGGGGTCAAGTGCAAACTGACAGTTACAACCGCCCTCGATACCAAGTTCTGTGATAATATCAAGTGATGCTTTTCTGAGCATATCATATTCACGGCTTGAAAGAGTTACCGCAGGAGCAACAACGATACTGTCACCTGTATGAACACCGACAGGGTCAACATTTTCCATACTGCAGATAGCAATACAGTTACCAGCACTGTCGCGCATTGTTTCGAATTCTACTTCTTTCCAACCGTAGATGTATTTTTCAACAAGAATCTGAGAAATAGGAGACATTGTAAGACCTGTGTGAGCAATAACTTCGAGGTCTTCGGGTGTATAACAAACACCGCCGCCTGCACCGCCCAATGTGAAAGCGGGACGGATGATTACAGGATAGCCGATTTCAGCAGCAATTTTTCTTGCACCTTCCATATTTGTTGTAATGTCGGAAGGAATACAAGGCTGACCGATTTTAACCATAGTATCACGAAAAAGCTGACGGTCTTCTGCTTTGTCAATTGCTTCTGCGTTTGTACCGATGAGTTTAACACCCATCTTGTCAAGGTAACCCTCTTTATTGAGCTGCATAGCAATTGTAAGGCCTGTCTGTCCGCCAAGACCTGCAAGAATACTGTCAGGACGTTCTTTTTCAATGATTCTTTTAATTGTTTCTGCATTGAGGGGTTCAAGATAAATTTCATCAGCAAGAGCTTTATCTGTCATAATTGTTGCAGGGTTTGAGTTAACAAGAACAACGTCAAGACCTGCATCTTTAAGCACACGGCAAGCCTGTGCACCTGCATAGTCAAACTCAGCAGCCTGTCCGATAACGATAGGACCTGAACCGATTACGAGTACTTTTTTAATATCTTTATTAAGCGGCATCAGTTTTTACCTCCCATCAATTCAACTACGTGTTCGAAAATTTTATCTGCATCTCTGTCGTTAAGTCCTGATTCAGGATGGAACTGTACAGAAAAAGCTTTTTTACCTTCATAATCAATGCCTTCACAAGTGCCGTCATTTACGTTGATATATGTAACTTTACCGCCACATTTTTCAACACTGTCTGAATCAACTGTGAATCCGTTATTCTGACTTGTGATATATGTTTTACCTGTTTTAAGGCTCTTTACAGGCTGATTTCCGCCACGGTGACCGAATTTAAGTTTAACTGTTTCAGCACCATTAGCAAGTGCAAGAATCTGATGTCCGAGACCTACACCGAAAACAGGAACTTTGCCCATAAGTTTTGCAACCTCGCCGATAGCAGCAGTGTTATCTGCAGGATTGCCCGGGCCGTCTGAAAGAACAACACCGTCAGGATTTGTTGCAAGAATTTCTTCTGCAGTTGAAGAAGCAGGAAGAGTCTTAACTTTACAACCCTTTTCAAGCAAAGAACTTACTGCATTTTTCTTGTAGCCGTAATCAACAACTGTTACGCTGATACCATCGTTGTCTTCACCGAAAGTTTCTGACTTACCGTCAGCTACTTCAGAAACAGCATTTACAATTTTATAATTTTTGATTTCTTCATAATCAATGTCGTCAAGGCTTGACACAATCTTTGCATTCATAACACCGTTTTCACGGATATGCTGTGTGATTTCTCTTGTATCAACATCATATACACCAACTACACCCTGACTTTTAAGATATTCATCAAGCGTAGCCTCACATCTGAAGTTAGAGGGATTTTCACACCATTCTCTTACAATATAAGCATTAGCCCATACCTTTTCGCTTTCACGCTGTGCACTTATGTAACCATAGTTACCGATAAGCGGAAATGTCTGCACAATAATCTGACCGAAATAACGGGGGTCAGTAAGAGCTGCAACATAACCTACAACACTTGTTGTGAAAACAAGTTCACCGAGTACTTCACCTTCTGCACCGAATGCCTTGCCTTCAAAGATGTGTCCGTCTTCGAGGACGATGTAAACCTTTTTCATACACATACTTCCCATTCCTAGATTTTTGCTTGTATGCAAATATAATAAATGGCTGATATAAAATCAGCCAATACTTTAACAAAATTATTGGCTATAATTTAAAAAACATAGCCTATGTCAGAAAATAATACTGCTTTGATTCAAAAGATAAGAATGCTAAAGTGTCGCTTGAAAAGCAACCGATTTGAGACTGTTCAGTTGTGAAATCGTTCAGACAGAACAATTGCTTCATTTCAAACACCCATTCTTAATAATTTAAATCGTATTATTATATATCAAAAAACACCTTTTTGTCAAGTGTTATTTCACCCGTAAACGTCAATTTTTATAAAATTTCTACCTTTTTTTGACACACCTGAAACTTCTTTAAGAACTACTTTCCCTTTAGAGCGATAAACTATTTTATCACCAATATTGATTTTCTTATCGCATTTGAGAATCTGTAAAGAATTTACATAAATATTTCCTGATAAAACAGCATCTGCACTTTCAGAACGTGAAAGCTTAAAACAGGCAGAAACGATATTATCAATTCTCATTGAAGATACATTTATAGTTTCCTCGTGAATATTGGTAACCATATCGCTGATTTCATCAAAGTTAACTTCGCTGACACTAACTGAAGCTCTGCCAACAGATTTCAGTTCAGATTTTATGTACTCGGCAACCGATTTCATCACAATAATATCTGCGCCGTCTTTTGTTACAACGATATCACCTATCATTTCTCTTTTTATACCAAGTCCCATTAAAGCACCAAGGTAATCTCTGTGAGAAACAGTCGAAAAACTGTCTTTTTTCAAGCGCAGAACAGTCAAAGGGTTTTCATCAGAATTATCGATTAAGTAACTTTTTAACGAGTCAAAATCAGATATTTCAAGGTAATACGGAATAAATACAAGTACGTTTCTTTCAGCCGTATCAAAGCCACCGAAAAACAAGGCTCTGACATCGTCTGAAATTTTAGTTTTTGATAAAACAAGTGACTGTTGTCTGACATCAAGAAACAGCGTTGATGTGAGCATATAATCACTGCTGCACTTCAACATTCTGTCACCGACAAAGGACAACAAAAGACTGTCTTCTGTCATTTTTCCACTCCTTGAATATGATAACATAAAAACACTGTATAATCAACAGAAAAATCAGTTTTTGTTCAATTCGTCAATAAGAGAAATCACATCGGAGAGTGACTTTTCTATTGCAAAGCATTTACTGCGCATTTCATCGTCAGGCTCAACCATATCAGGAATCATAACTGCTTTCATACCTGCTGAAAAAACAGCTCTGATTCCGTTAAAACTGTCTTCAATTCCCATTGCATCTTTCGGGTCAACACCAAGCTCTTCACAGGCTTTAAGGTAAATATCAGGTTCAGGTTTACCTTTTTCAGTCATATCCCCTGTTATGATTACATCAAAATAATCAAAGACACCTGCATTCTTTATATGTTTCAAAGCAGGATCCTGAGGTGTTGAGGTAGCAACTGCACGTTTAATGTTATTATCTTTCAAATACTGAAGAAGTTCAACAAGTCCCGATTTATGGGGAACACCCTCTTCTTCAAGAGTTTTGCCGGTAACTTCAAATTCTCTTTTACGGAAATAATCGTAAGGAAAATCTTCACCGAGAACCTCGGCAAAATATTTTCTTTTGAAATTATCATTAGTACCAAAGCAAGTATAAATAAGATTATAAAGTTTCGGATAACCTAACTCCTCTGAAAGAGTATTCCAGGTTCTGATGCCGATTTTTTCAGTATCAAACATCAGACCGTCCATATCGAAAACAACTGCTTTAATCATAAAAGCACCTCATTACTGTGCATTTGCTTTTTCTTCAAGGTATTCATCATAAGTCTGTTTCTTATCATAGAAACCATCTTCGTCAATTTTAATAATTCTGTCAGCAACTGTCTGAACAAGCTGATGGTCATGTGATGTAAACAGGAGTGCACCCGAGAATTTTGCAAGACCGTCATTAAGAGCTGCAATTGATTCAAGGTCAAGATGGTTGGTAGGTTCGTCAAGAATAAGCACATTAGCACCTGAAAGCATCATCTTACAGAGCATACAACGTACTCTTTCACCACCTGAAAGAACGCTTGCTTTCTTTGTTGCTTCTTCACCTGAGAACATCATTCTGCCAAGCCAACCTCTGACATCTGTTTCAAAAACAAGGTCAGAATATCTTCTTATCCAGTCAAGGAGATTGTCTTCACAACCGTCAAAATATTCAGAGTTGTCACTTGGGAAATAAGACTGTGATGTTGTAACGCCCCATTTGAATGTACCTTCATCAGGCTCCATTTCTCCTGCGAGAATTTTGAAAAGAGTTGTTTTTGCCACAGCATCCGTGCCGATGAATGCAACCTTTTCGTTAGGTGTAATTACAAAACTTACATTATCAAGAACTTTTCTGTCACCGATTGTTTTTGAAATATTTGAAACAGTAAGCACTTCGTTACCGATTTCTCTATCAGGCTTAAAAGCAACGTACGGAAAACGTCTTGATGAAACGGGAATTTCTTCAAGAACAAGGTTTTCAAGAAGTTTTTTACGGCTTGTAGCCTGTTTTGATTTAGAAGCATTAGCACTGAATCGTGCAACAAATTCCTGTAATTCTTTCATCTTTGCTTCAGTTTTCTTGTTCTGTTCGCGCATCTGACGCTGTGCGAGCTGAGTATAGTCATACCAGAAGTCGTAGTTACCTACATACATTGTGATTTTACCGTAGTCAACGTCAACAGTATGTGTGCATATCTTGTTAAGGAAATGTCTGTCATGACTGACAACAATTACAACACTTTCGAGTTCCATAAGAAAATCTTCAAGCCAACGGATAGCATCAATATCAAGATGGTTAGTCGGCTCGTCCATAAGAAGGATATCAGGGTTACCAAAAAGTGCCTGAGCAAGGAGAACTTTAACTTTGATATCATTGTCAAGCTCACCCATTTTCATATAGTGGTATTCATTTGTAACACCAAGACCGTTAAGGAGGATTTCTGCATTACTTTCAGCACTCCAACCGTCCATTTCAGCAAATTCTTCTTCAAGTTCACTGATTCTGATACCATCTTCTTCTGTAAATTCTTCTTTAGAATACAATTCTTCCTTAGCATCGATAATATCGCAGAGTTTCTTATTACCGAGAAGAACAGTTCTGATAACATCACATTCATCGAATTCAAAATGGTCCTGTTTGAGAACTGACATTCTTTCACCGGGAGTAATAATAACTTCACCTTTGTTAGGTTCAATTTCTCCTGAAAGAATTTTAAGGAATGTGGATTTACCTGCACCGTTAGCACCGATAATACCATAACAGTTTCCCTGTGAAAAATTAAGTGATACGTGTTCAAAAAGTGTTCTTCCGCCATACTGCAGACCGATGTTTGATGTACTTAACATTTTAAATCTCCTAATCATTTATTCAGTAAATATTTTACTATAAAACTGTTACCTGTGTCAACGTAACTTAACACTTAAAAATATTGACGAAATCATAGTTTAGTGGTAAAATTTAACAAATATTTATAAACGGAGTGTTACATAGAATGACTTCCTTACTTTTAAAACTCTTTGTAAAAGATTATAAGAACACTGAAAACAGTGCCGTTCGTGAAAGATACGGTGTATTTGCAGGATTGGTGGGAATTGTAGTCAACATCATAATCGCAAGTGCAAAACTTTTAATCGGTACTATTTCAGGCAGTATTTCAATCACTGCTGATGCCGTTAACAACTTCTCGGATGCAGGTTCGTCTGTCATAACACTTATCGGCTTCAAGATGGCTAACAAACCCGCCGACCCGTCACATCCTTACGGGCACGGAAGAATTGAATATATTTCAGGTATGATTGTAGCTTTCATCGTTCTTATATTCGGTGTAGAACTGATGAAATCTTCTGTTGACAGAATAATGAATCCTGTAGAATTGACCTACAATGTATGGGGAATTGTTGTTCTTGCTCTTTCAATTGTCTTTAAATTATGGCTTGGTCTTTTCAACAGAAAATTAGGTAAAGCAATAAACTCATCAACTATGACTGCAGTATTTACCGACTGTGTCAGTGACAGCGGTGCAACTGCTGTAACAATTGTTTCAATGTTACTTGCACATTTTGCAAATATCAACATTGACGGAATACTCGGTGCAATTGTTGCTGTTATAATTATTATTGCAGGCATTAACATTATTAAAGACACTCTTAACCCACTTCTCGGTCAGGCTCCCGATAAAGAACTCGTTGAAAATATCGCACAGACAGTATTGTCTTACGATAAAGTTGTAGGAATTCACGACCTTATTATCCACAACTACGGGTCAACAAAAACATTCGGCAGTGTACATGTAGAAGTCCCTGCCAATGAAAACGTATTAGAAGTTCACGAAATTATGGATAATATCGAACTCGAAATCAAGAAGAAATACGGTGTGGAAATCGTAGCACACACCGACCCTATCGAAACAGATAATGAACTTGTTTTGAAATTTAAAGATGAATTAGCAGAAATAATTAACGCTATTGACAGCAAACTTTCTTTCCACGATTTTAGACTTGTCAGCGGACCTACACATACAAATCTTATCTTTGATGTAGTTTTACCGTATGAAATGAAGATGGATGAAAATGAATTAAAGGAAACAATTGCGCTCAAAGTCAAGGAACAAAGACCAAACTTCAACTGTGTAATTACTGTTGACAGAGATTACTCAGGTATTGCTTAAATCACAAAACAGACAACTTTTGTACAAATCGACAAAAGTTGTCTGTTTTTTTAAGTTATTTTTTTCAACGAATTTCGATTTACCCCTTTTCAAAAAGAGAAAAGAATAGTACAATATATATACGAGTTAGTACAAAATTCGACTAAATGATGTGGAGGAAGTTAAAATGCCGCTTTCAAATGAAAAATTCGACACTATTCCTGTAGGACAGCTTGGTATCATCGCTTTACCCGGTTGTGAAGAACTTGCAGAAAAAATTGATAAATATCTCGTAAGATGGAGACACGAACGCGACAGCGAACATAAAACAACTATTGCTTTTGCGGGATATCAGAGAGAATCTTATCTCCTTAATATGCACTTCCCCCGTTTCGGTACCGGTGAAGGTAAAGCAACAATCAGCGAAACAGTAAGAGGTTTCGACATCTTCATTGTCTGCGATATGTTCAACCACGGTCTCAGTTATAAAATTTACGGCAAAACTCATTATATGAGTCCTGACGAACACTATGCTAACCTTAAAAGAGCAATCAGTGCTATCGCAGGTAAAGCAAGAAGAATCACAGTTATTATGCCTATGCTTTATGAAGGCAGACAGCATAAACGTTCTTCAAGAGAATCACTTGACTGCGCAAATGCACTTCAGGAGCTTTGCAACAACATGGGCGTTGACAACATCATCACATTTGATGCTCACGACCCCAGAGTTCAGAACGCTATCCCCCTTAACGGTTTTGAAAACGTTCAGCCCACATATCAGATGATTAAGGCAATTGTTAAGAATGTTCCTGACATCAACTTTGACAAAGATCACCTTATGGTTATTTCACCTGACGAAGGCGGTATGGGCAGATGCATTTACTACTCAACTGTTCTCGGTGTTGACCTTGGCATGTTCTATAAGAGACGTGACTATTCAGTTATTGTAAACGGCAGAAACCCCATCGTTGCTCATCAGTTCCTTGGTGACAACGTTGAAGGCAAAGACGTTATCATCGTTGATGATATGATTTCATCAGGCGAATCAATGATTGAAGTTGGTAAAAAGCTTAAAGCTCTCAAAGCAAAGAGAATCTTTGTATGCACAAGCTTCGGTCTTTTCTGCGAAGGTCTTGAATCATTTGATAAAGCCTACGAAGAAGGTATGATTGACAAGGTATTCACAACAAACCTTATTTACAGAACGCCCGAACTCCTTGAAAGAGAATGGTACTGTGAGGTTGACCTTTCAAAATACATCTCATATATCATCGATACACTCAACCACGATATGTCAGTAAGCAAACTCCTTAATCCTGCTGACAGAATCTACAAACTCCTTACATCAAAAGGCTTCAATGTTCCTGACCATTCAAGCAAATAAGTGATATAAATAACCTTGCTGAAAAAAGCAAGGTTATTTTTTTATAATTATTGAAATTTAAGATGAATATGTTATAATATAGAAAATAAATAAAGGAGGTGTCTATTTTGGAAATTACTGCTGCAGCACAATGGATTAACGAAACTTTTGCTAATTTCGATTATGCTTTGTTGGAGTTATTTCACAAACTTAACGTAGGACCCTTAGGTGATTTTTTCGACTTTCTTCTTATTGCGATAACCAAACTCGGTGATGATGGAATATTCCTTATTCTTCTTTCGCTTGTACTTATGGTCTTCAAGAAAACAAGAAAAGTCGGCACAGCAATGCTTGGTGCAATTATTATCGGTGCTTTATTTACAAACATTTCAATCAAACCGATTGTTGCACGTCCCAGACCTTATTTTGATGAAACAGGTATCTTCCATCAGTGGTGGCTTGATGCAGGTGCTCACACAGAAAGTGAGTTCTCATTCCCCTCAGGTCACACAACATCAGCAATGGCAGCAATGACAGGTCTTTTCTTCACTACTAACAAAAAAGTATGTTGGACGGCTTTCATTTTTGCGGTTGTTATGGGTATCACAAGAGTTTATATCTGCGTACACTACCCCTCAGATATTCT
Organism: Acutalibacteraceae bacterium; assembly: GCA_045649705.1. Taxonomy (GTDB): domain Bacteria; phylum Bacillota; class Clostridia; order Oscillospirales; family Acutalibacteraceae; genus SIG575. The sequence continues at coordinate 2,124 of JAZRQI010000278.1, read as the reverse complement.
CGGCGGACTTCTCGTAGGTTTCCTTGCAGGTCTCATTTCATACATAATCGTCAATGCAGTATGGAAAAGCAATGCTAAATTATTCAAATGGTTCTTTGATTTTGACTTGTTCAAAAAACTCAAAAAATCATAAACAAACAAGATTAAAACCCATCTATGAAAACATAGATGGGTTTATTTTTATTCAGGAGTATATTCAAAGCAATCCATAAGTCTGAGTTTGAATAAATTTCTCACATGCATAGTATCAATTTTGTTTTTGATTTCTTCATCCTCGCAAACACCAGTTCTGATGTATTTGTCAAGTACTGCATATGTGAAACCAAGATTGTCTTCATCAGTCTTTCCGCAAAGACCGTCAATCGGAACTTTTTCAACAAATCTGTCAGGCAATCCACAAACTTTCGCAACAGCTTTTACTTCCTGCACGGTAAGTCTTGAAAGCGGACTGAAATCCCCTGCTGCATCACCGTATTTAGTCGAATAACCAACCCAGTCTTCTGACAAATTACATGTATTTGCAACACGTCCGTTAAAGCTCTGAGACACAGCATAAAGTGCAGCCATTCTGATTCTGGGAGGCAGATTAGTTCTTGTAAAGGGAGAAATTTCTGTCATTTCTCCAACCTGAGAAATAATAGAATCAAAAGCATCCTTAATGTTGAGTGTGTAACTTTTAATACCGAGGAAATTCACAAGATCTTCTGATACATCAATGTCAAACTGTTCTCCGTTAGGCATAAGAACACCAATTACTCTGTCTTTGCCAAGTGCTTCAACACAGAGTGCCGCAACGGCAGAACTGTCTTTACCGCCTGAAATACCGATTACAGCATTACAGCCTTTACCGTTTTTCTCGAACCAATCCTGAATCCATTTTACAATATCATTTTTTACTTTCAAAGCATCAAACATAAATAAAAACCTCACAAATCAATAAATTTTATCAAGAATTTCAATTACATTTGCTATTGCACCGTCGTTATTTGAACGAACAATATAATCAGCATTCATAAGCACATCTTTATTTCCGTTTTCAGGAACGAAACCTTTGGATGCTGCAACAATCATTTCCAAATCGTTAAGTCCGTCACCTACGGCATAAGCGTCTTTTGGTGATACACCCAAGTACCTTGCCATTTTCAAAAGACCGCTACCCTTGTCAACGCCCTTTTTTAGAACCTCGATGAATTGACCTGTTGTTTTGATATATGAAATTTCAGGTATAAACTCATCAATAAATTTATGCACAAGTTTCGGGTCAGTGTCACCACAAGCAAGCATAACTTTCTGCCAGGGTATCGGAGAATCTGACGGTTTTTCGCATACTTTATATTCAATTCCCTGACTTGAAAAATGCCTGTGTGAAGTATCGGTCAGATTTATTGCATAAGTTTCATTAAAAGGATACATTTCAACAGTGATATCTTTAAATTCATCAAGAATTTTGTTTATGGCATTTACACCTTCATCTGCCAAGCCGTCAAAAAACACAGACTTTTCAGTTTTGTAATCAAAAGCTACAGCACCATTTGCAAGAAGAACAGGAGCGTTGATATATTCAGGACTGTATTTATGAAACCCCTGATATGTTCTGCCTGTTGATACAGAAAAATAACCACCGTTTTTTGTGAAATAAGATATCATTTCTATATTGTCGTCGGTTATTATGCCTTTATCATTGGCAAAAGTGCCGTCAAAATCGGTTAAAATCAGAACACCGTCAAATTTTCCCATTTATTTTTCGCCTCCAAGATAAGCCTCTAAGCGGTAAATAGGAAAGCCCATTTCTGAAAAGCGTTTTTCATATTCAGTTACAATATTACCCTCGAAATCACTTTTATGTAAATCAAGAGATATGTTTTTCATTTTGTATCCTGCTACTGAAAACTCTTCAAGTGAATATTCAAAGAAATGCATATTATCAGTTTTCTGATGAATCTCAGCACCGTCAGCTAAAATATTTGAATAAATTTTCAGAAATTTTCTGTTAGTGAGTCTATGGTTCTTATATTTATTTTTAGGATAAGGACAAGAGAAATTCAGATAGATTCTTGAAATTGATTTCGGTCTTATATATTTTTCAAGATATTCAGCCGAACACTTTACAAATCTCACATTTTT
>JAZRQI010000277.1:0-6769 GCA_045649705.1 Acutalibacteraceae bacterium | reverse complement strand
ATCAGGTGCTTTTGTATTTACAGTATTAGCAGGTGCAACAATCTTGTCACCATATGCTAAATCTTCTGATTTTATTTGTACACCGTTAATATTTACCCAGTTAATTTTGTATGTATTTGTTGTTTTTGAATACTGAGCTGTATAAGTAGTATCACCTGTTACAGGAGAAACGGAGGGAGACCAGCCGTTGAATGTATATGTGTACTGAGCATCAGCAGCTTTTATGGGAGTTGCTCCGTTATACTCTGGTGTAGTGCCTGAAACAACATCGTAGTCTGTTTCAAGAACATTACCATTATAGTTTTTCCAGGTAACAGTATATGTCTTTACCTTCCATTTTGATGTAAGGTAAAGTGTATCAAGAATATTTACAGTATCTGTTTTATTAACCTGTGTACCATCTGCCTTAAACCAACCAAGGAAGTTATAGTGTTCCTTTTCGGGTGTGGGAAGATTGCTGTATGTTCCGTCATATGTTACAGTTATAGGAGCTGTGTAGGGGAAACCTTCATCAACAAGGTCAGCCTCACAAATTCTGATGTCTTTAACTGTAATTTTATTACCTACAGCATTGGCATCAAATCTTATCTTGATTTGAGCAGTATTATCACCTGCTGTAAATCTGATGTAAGGCTTTGTTAAGCTTGCAGGCCTACCCGTCAAGGAAATGTACCTGTCGCCTTCCTTACCTGCTCCATTAGAGGTGTCGGGAGTTGAAGATGTTTTACCATCCAGAGTGTTATCTGGCTTGCCATCTGCTTGCAATGTCTGAATGTATATATCATAACCACCAGAAACAAGTTCGGCAGTTACATCCGCTGAGAGGACATAGGTCTTGCCCGGTTCGACAGCAATAGATTGACTGAATCCTGTATTGCCGTCGTCGGCTGTTGAAACAGCAGTAAATCCGTTAACTGTTCGTTCAGTAACATTGAGCGCGCCTGTTATCTGGAATTTACTGAAGTCAAACATATTATCAAATACAACAGGATATTTATTTGCTTCCCAGACTGCATAGAAATTTGTATTGAATCCACCTGTAATATATGGTGTATCAGCAGGATAATAACTATCTCTGTCTGCAGGGTCTGTATTCGGAGAAGTTGACCAACCTTTAAAAGTATAGCCTGTGCGTGTTGCATAGTATGCAGTACTATAATCTGCCGGATATTCCCATGTTGTTTTAGTACCCATCAATGCTTCTTCTGAATCTTTTGAAACTGTACCGCCATTACCATAGAAATACATCGACGTTTTAAGTTCACTTCTTTTGTTTACAAGCGCACTTGTGTCAATAGTTGCACTTGAGGGGTCACCGAGATTCAGTGCTGCTTTACGAAGTTCAGTTATGTAGGCGTTCCATGTTGTAGGTGTATAGTTATTTTCGTTAAGTGATGTACCCTGGACAACAGCTTCACGAAGAGCCGACTTGTTAACGCCTGTAACCTTAATCTGAACAAAGTTAAAGCTCCATGCAGTCCTAATTGTAGCAGCCCATTTATCTAGGGATTTCATTGCACCTTTAAGCTGTACTGTCTGTTCACCTGTGGACACACTTCTGTTCCATGTTCCATCATACTTAAGTTCACAGTTTTTGTTACTGTCTCCACCAATTTGCGAAGAACCTCTTCGATCGTAATAAGATCCGCCTTCATCACTCTGGTTAGAACCACCATCTGCGTATGCATCTGACATATCATCGTATTTGTCTGTATAATCATCCAGGTACCAGCTACCCTCTTCGGCTCCTTCTGAAGAGGTGATAGCAAAACCAACTTCAACGTTAGGCACCTGATTAAGGTTATCATAACGGCTTGTGTCAACTGTAAGCTTTGCTACAGGGCTGACAACCACTACACGACGATGGTTATTTTGAGTACCACCATCAAACCAGTACATCGATTGTCCCATACCATTATCAGTTGAGGTTATCCACTTTTCATGAGCCAACAAGTTATTACCACTTGCAAACACATCGTTCATAGGTAAAAAGTTAGATGCATTTACATACCAATATTCTTGATTTTTATACGCTGTGTTATGGTCAAATCCGTGTACACCAGAAACCCAAGTCATAGTAGCGGCAGTTGCCTGAGGTCCAACCGTGGCTTTATTACTTTTTGCTTTTGATGAAGCGCCAACAGGAGCCCAATAAGGTGCATAAAGGGTTGAATAAGCATAGTAAACCCTTGTTGAACCATCGTTCATTGTAACGGTGAATTTCCATTCAGCAAGAGCAGACTTGCTTGCAGCAAGACCTGAGCTGGCGATATTTACTTTAACGCCATCGTTTGTGTAAGCACCGTCTGTGATTGCATAAGTTGTGTTTTCGTTAACACCGCTTGTTGTAATGTCACCAGTAGATGTTCCTCCCTGGTTGGTAACTGAAACTGTAAAACTCTTTGCATTGGGAATGTAGAGTTTTACAAGACCACTTGATGTTGTTGTGTTAGGTGTAGTTACCTTTCCGGCAGAAGTAACATCGTTGTTTACATATAACTTACCTGTTGTTGAAGCACCTGTTGAAGGTGTCATATACACTGTTTCAGGAACTACGATAACAGCATTATCAGTTTTTGTAACATTAAATTCTGATGCAAAGCCTAAGAAACCAACACTCATAGTAGTCAGAATCACAGCTATTGCAAGAATAATTGCTAATGACTTCTTTAAGTATTTTTTCATACTTTTAATCATCTCCATTAAAAATTTTTTGAGATTTTTGCTGTTTGTGTCTGTGTTGTCTTTTCATCACTGCACGAACACCCGCATCTGACCGCCCTGCAAGTTTTTGTCCCTGCTTTACGTGATAAATAAACAACTTAATTTACACTTTTAACAAACCTCCGGAAGTTTTGTTTTCTCCCGTGGTTGCCTGCAAAGTCTGTGAGAGTTTTCACCCTCTGAAACTGTGTTAAAAATTACACAATTTCTATTTCTGACATCTTTTTAATACTCTCTGCCCAGCATAAAAAGATAGACTTCTAGACATCATAATAGTACCATTTCTGTCAAGTTTTTGCAAGTGTTTATAAGAAATTTTATTGTGTTTTTTGAATTTTTATTGCTTTTGTACAACAATATAGTTTCTCCCCAATTTCACAAACACAACATTTTGTGTTTTTTTTAGTGAATATTAAAATATAATCCTAAATAAGAAAAAATAAAACATATAAATAATCAAAAATTATGCTGTGAGGTCACTTCAATGTAAGGGGCAATCTGCCGCCCGTTTGATTTTCAACAGACCGACGAGCGGATAATATTCACCCTACATTTGAGAACATCAAATATACAGATAATTTATAATTTATCTTACAGTATGACATCGGCTTTTCCCTATGGGAAAGTGCAAAAAAAGCGAGTATCATAACGATACTCGCTTTATGTTCGTACTTAAGACTTTAATTATTCAGCCTTTTTTCTTGTGCAAACGTATGCACCAGCTGCTGCAACTGCAAGAACTGCAAATGCTGCGATTGATGAAGCCTGACCTGTTACAGGAATTTCGGGTTCAACAACTTCTGTTTCGGGTTCAACAACTTCTGTTTCGGGCTCTGTTTCAGGTTCGCCTGTGTAGATACCGATGATAGCATTACCAACTTTGCTTTCTGCAAGTGTGTCGATGATGGGATCTGTATCAATGCCCATTGATTCAAGTCTTGCAAGAATTTCGTCAACAAGACCAGCAACTGCTGATGAATCAACGATTTCTACTTCTTCAAGGCCGTATTCTTCGATAGCATCCATAACGATTTCTCTAACGTTTTCCATATCAGCACCTGTGAGTTCGCTGATAGCTGTGATAACGTAATCTGCTGCTTCGTCTGCCGCTACTGTGTCAGTACCTTCAACGATGTCGCCGAATGCTGCATAAAGTTTGTCAGCGTTAATCTGGATTGCGTTTGCTACGCCTTCGATATCGCCTTCACCTGCTGCGCCAACGATTTCGTCAACGAGGTTGCTAAGTTCTTCAGTATCAACTGCTACTGTTTCTTCAGCTGCGAATGCCATTGTTGAGAATGCAAGGCAAAGAACAACTGCAAGGAGTACACTAAGTAATTTTTTCATTTCACTACATTCCTTTCACTAAATGAAATATATGGGTATAAGTTCACCCTACTAACATTGATAATTATACTTCATTTAAAACATAATGTCAATAGGTTTAAATATATTTTTATTGCCAAATTTTGACAACTTATGATGTTTTGCTTCGGTCAGTTTGCCACATCAGATACACATCATTTCCGCTTGTGTAGAAAGTATCTGCTGTTGCTGCATTACCTTCCGTGAAACCGCAACCGGGCTGTCTGAGTGCTTCTACGAAAGCATCTTTCATCTCAGCATCTTTAAGTGTGATGCGAATTTTCATTTTCAACTGACTTCTGTCAGCATATTTGTCAAGTCTGCCGGGAACAAAACCTGTAAGCCACCATGTATCCTGATACGGTCTTACAAACAACTCGTTACCTTTGTTATAACAGGTGTAACCGATTTTCAGACGCATGTTGTTATCGCTACAAATATACTGTGAAGAGGGATCGTTTTCATCTTTATAGTAAACGCCTGCCTCTGCACCAAGAAGAAGGAAACCGTACTGACCTTTCCAGAACTGAACGAGCCAATCGTATCCACCATAATTAAACTTTACTCTCACTGTGTCATACCAGAGAGCCACATAACCTCCCAGAGTATCATAGTATTGGTTATAACCAAACTGTCTCTGCCAGGGGTCAGATGTTGAATAGAACACACCGCTTGAAGCATCCCAGGTGAAACCGAAGATACCTGCCTGTTGTGAAGCAGTGTCTTTGTTCACCGGTGTGGATTCGTCAATTTTTGAAGTTGACTGATATGATGGTATGTTAGTCTGTGTATTTAAAGGTCTTGAAACCGGATTTTCGTTTTTATTAGTTATTGTAACTCCGTTTTTATCTGTAACAACCTGTGTTTCAGTTTCGCCGTTTGGTTTAGTGATGACCTGAGTCTGAAGATTGGAGTTTTCAGAATCAGCATTGCCTATGATTTCAAAAGATGTTATAGTCTCTCCTGTAACGTTGCCGTCCTGTTTATCTTTATAACGAGTGATGAAAACTGCACTTGTACTTGCCACAATGGCAATTGCCGCAATAATTGCAACCAGGTTAATGATTTTGCTTTTATTCATATTTTTCACCTGCCTTTCCAACATGTTAGTAATTATATCATCATTTTTCCCTAAGGTCAATTATATTAGATAAATAATAATTAAGAAATATGATAAAACTTCAAAAATCCGGGATAGTGGAACCCACTATCCCGGACCTGATTGTTTTTTAGGGTGTAACCCGGTTATATCTTAATAGATTGAACCCTGGTCGATTGTGCCTTCGAAGTTTGTATATGCATCGAGGAGAACTGCGTCTGCTGCGTCAACATTGTCATTTGCGTCAAGGTTGAGAGCAAACCACTGTGCACTGTGTTTAGCATAGTTAGCTGATGCATCATACTGTGTGTAAAGGTCAAGGCAGATTGTATCCATAATGTCAACAATACCATCACCGTTAACGTCACCGAAGATAACTACTTCGTATTCTTCAATAACTTTACCATCTGTATCTTTAAGAACAAGTTTTGAACCTGTACCAACAACACCATCAACTACTGTCTGAACTTCAAGAGTACCGTTTTCGTCTGAGTTAACGAAATTGTCAAGAAGTGCATCGGGAGTAAGGTTAGTAGCGAGGTTGTAGATAAGAGCTACATCATTTGCTACTGCTGTTTTGATTTCTTCCTTAATCTTATCGAGTTCAGGTTTGATTGTTTCTACAAATTCACTGAGACCTTCGAATGCTGCTTTGAGTTCTTCAAGAGCTTCGTCGATGTCGCCCTGTTTGTCAGCTGTCCAAATTTCAGCAAGAAGTTCTACTGCATAAGCAAGAGCATCATTGAATCTTGCTACAGTTTCTTCTGAGTAACCGTCTGTTACTGTGTTCTTAACTTCTTCGTAGTAAGCTTTAAGTGCTGAAAGGTCAGCAAGCTTAACTTCGAGTTTCATCATAGCGTCAAGAAGGTTCTTTCTTGCTGCGTTAACCATTGACTGTTTAAGGTCGGGTGAGGGAAGATATGTATCTTCATCGTAGGGAAGAGTATCATAGATAGCATATGCATGGTCATAAGCTGCCTGATATTCTGCCCAAACTGCCTCGTCATAGTCACTTGAAGAGAAGCTCTTTGAATCTGCAAGATAGATAACATTCATAAGATGTGACTGAACAGCTTCGTTCTGGTTTGCTGCTGCAAGTGTTGCGTAGTGCTCAATCTTGTAAGCTGCGTCTGCATATCTCTTAGCTGTGAAAGTAGCAAGTTCTGCCTGTGCATTTGCAAGGTTTTCCTGTGCTGCTGTGATTTCGTCAGCGTTACCTGAAGCATTTGCTGCTGCAAGTCTTTCGTTAGCTTCTGCAATCCATTCAACTGTGCCGTAGTAGTTTTCTACCAAATCAGATGCATCGTCAACTGCTGCATCGAATTTGTCATATCTCCAAAGAACATAGTCAACTGATTCGTTCCAGTCAGCACCGTTCATGTTGTAGATATCATCGGGTTCATCCATAACCTGATTCCAGTATTCAAGGTTAGCTTCAAGTGTTTCAAGTGAGTTAACTGCATAACCTGAGGGAGCTGCAACGATGTTGTAGCTGTATTCGCTCTCATCAATGAGGAGAGGATTGAGGATGGGAAGAAGTGAATCCCAGAAGTACTGATATCTACCAGCATTGTAAAGACC
>JAZRQI010000276.1:0-14627 GCA_045649705.1 Acutalibacteraceae bacterium | reverse complement strand
CAGGATACACAGTCAGATAACGATTTGATTCACTAAGGAGTTTTTAAAATGGGTATTTTCAAAAAATTCAGTTTAGGTCTTAAAAAGACAAGAGAAAGTATGGCGCGAGCAATTGCAAATATGCTTCACAGCTACAAGGATATTGACGAGGAGCTTTACGAAGACCTTGAAGAAATTCTTGTTATGGGTGACGTAGGCGTTGTAACCGCAGGGGAAATCGTTGAGAAACTCCGTGAAAGAGTTAAAGAGAAAAACATCGGTACTCCTGCAAAAGTTAAGGAACAGATAAAAGATATCGTTGCAGAAATGCTCAAAGGTGAAGAGGAAATGAGCCTTATCACTCAGCCGTCAGTTATTCTTGTAATCGGCGTTAACGGTGTGGGCAAAACTACAACTATCGGTAAGATGGCAGCAATGTATAAAGCAGAGGGGAAAAAAGTTATTCTAGGTGCTGCGGATACATTCAGAGCTGCTGCAATTGAACAGCTTGAAGTGTGGGCAGACAGAGCGGGAGTTGACATTGTAAAACATAAAGAGGGCGCAGACCCCGCAGCTGTAGTTTACGATACAATCCAGGCAGGCATTTCCAGAAATGCAGACATTATCATCTGTGACACTGCAGGCAGACTCCATAACAAGAAAAATCTTATGGATGAACTTGCAAAGATTTACAGAGTTATTGATAAAGAGCTTCCTTATTCTGACCGTGAAAGTCTTCTTGTTCTTGATGCAACAACAGGTCAGAATGCAGTTAATCAGGCAAGGGAATTCAAGAATGTTGCAGAAATCACAGGCATTGTACTTACAAAGCTTGACGGCACAGCAAGAGGCGGTGTTGTTCTCGCAATTAAAAACGACCTGAGAGTTCCTGTAAAATTTGTAGGTGTAGGTGAACAGATTGATGACCTTCAGCCTTTCAGTCCTGCAGCATTTGCAGAAGGACTTTTTGAGGCAGAAGTAAAACATGAAGAAGATGAGGAGTAATTTATGGATTTTCTGATTGCGACTCATAATAAGAAAAAACAGGCAGAGATGCAGAGAATGTTAGGACCTCTCGGAATCAGCGTAAAAACTGCAGACGATTTAGGAATTGAACTGACAGAGGCTGAAGAAAACGGCACAACGTTCTATGAAAATGCAAAAATCAAAGCACTTTCAGGTTGTAAAGAAAGCGGTCTTCCCTGTATTGCAGACGACTCAGGACTCTGTGTTGATTTTCTTGGTGGAGCACCGGGTATCTACTCTGCAAGATATTCAGGTGAACACGGAAACGATAAACAGAATAACGAAAAACTCCTCAGAGAACTTGAGGGCGTAGAAAAAGAAAAACGAACAGCATATTTTGCCTGCAGTATTTCCTGTCAATTCCCTGACGGCAGAGAAGTTTCTGCAGAGGGAAGATGCTACGGATATATAGGCTTTGAAGAACAGGGCAACGGCGGATTCGGTTATGACCCCTTGTTCATTACAGATAAAGGTTGTTTCGGAATGCTTAGTGCAGAGGAAAAAGACGAAATCAGCCACAGAGGAAATGCACTGAGAGAACTTAAAGAAAAATTGAAGATGGAGAACTTATAATGACAAGTAAAGAAAGAGCAAATTTAAGAGGACAGGCAAATTCACTTGAAGTTTTATATCAGATTGGTAAAGGCGGTATAAACGATGCTTTTATTGAGCAGACAAAAGCCGCATTGAAAAAGAGAGAACTTATCAAGCTTAAAGTTCTTCTTGAATCTTCACCTGTTTCTCCCAGAGAAGCAGCAGATGAAATTGCAGCAAAAACAGAATCAGAAGTTGTTCAGGTTATCGGAGGTTGTATGATTTTCTATAAATACAATCCTGAACTTCACAAGGATGAAAAAAAGAAAAAACCTGCTGCTAAAAGACTTTCAGACATCAAAGGAAAGAAAAGATGAAAATAGGTCTTTTCGGGGGGACATTCAACCCTGTCCATAAGGGACACGTAAACCTTGTGAAAAATTTTAAAGATAAACTTTCTCTTGACAAGGTTCTTGTTATTCCTACTGCAGTGCCTCCTCACAAACAGGCAGAAAGTCTTGTTTCAAGTGAAGACAGGCTCAGTATGTGCAGACTTGCATTCGGCACACTTGCAGAAGTAAGTGATGTTGAAATTGCAAGAGGCGGAAGAAGTTATACTGTAAAAACTCTTGAAGAACTGAAGAAGATTTATAAAGATGATGATTTATATTTTCTTGTAGGTTCAGATATGCTTCTCAGTTTCAAGCGGTGGTACAGGTGGGAAGACATTCTTACGATGTGTACACTGTGTGCTACTGACAGAGACAATGAGGAAACCTGCAGAGATGCTGATGAAGAGTTTTTCAGTAAAATTATTTTCTGTGATTTCCCGAAAACTGTTGTCAGTTCAAGTGAGGTCAGAGAAAAACTGGCTTTTAGAGAAGACGTGTCTGACCTCGTGCCTGAAGAAGTAGAAAAATATATCAGAGAAAAAGGTTTATACAATGTGTGCGACTGAAAGAAACGAGGAATTTAAAAACCTCATTAAGGGAAAACTTAAAGAAAGCCGTTACATTCACTCACTTAATGTAGCGGACAGTGCAAAACTTCTTGCTGCAAAATACGGTTGCGATGAAGAAAAAGCATATACGTCAGGTCTTCTTCACGATGTGATGAAAAATGCAGATGATGAAGAGCAACTTGAAGTAATCAGTAAAGCGGGTTGGGTACTGACAGATTGCGAGAAAGCAAACAAAAAACTGTGGCACGCTGTTGCAGGTGCAGCCTTTATGAAAACTGAACTGGGCATTGAAGACGAAGATATGATTGAAGCAGTAAGATATCACACAACTGCCAGAAAAAATATGTCAGTTCTTGAAAAAGTAATTTATGTGGCTGATTTTGTTTCTGCTGACCGTAATTATCCGGAAGTTGATGAAGTAAGGGCAGCAGCAGATGAGTCACTTGAAAAAGCGATGATGCTGGGACTTGAATTCTGTATTCAGGAAATAGCAAAAAGAAGACAGATTCTTCACCCTGACAGCGTCGATGCATATAACGAAATAATTTTGAAAAACGGTAAGGAGGTTTCTCTATGAAATATGAAGAACTCATAAAAAATATAGTAAAGGCACTTGACGAGAAAAAAGCAGAAGATATCAAAATAATTGAAACTGCTGAGCTTACAATCGTTGCAGACAGCTTTGTTGTTGCAAGCGGTACATCAAATACACACGTCAAGGCTCTTGCAGGTGAAGTTGAAGATGCACTTTCAAAGCTGGGTGTAGAGCCTGAGCACATTGAGGGCAGAGCAACAGGCTGGATTCTTGTTGACTACGGTACAGTTGTTGTGCACATCTTTGACAGACAGAGCAGAGAATACTATAATATAGAAAGACTTTGGCAGGATGCAAAAATCAGCACTGCAGAAGATATTCTTAAATAAGAATCTGATTAGGAGTTGAAATAAAATGAACTACGATTTTAAAGCCACCGAGAAAAAGTGGCAGGACAAATGGGAAGAAGCAGGTGTATTCCACGCAGAGGACAATTCAGAAAAAGAAAAGTTCTATGCCCTTGTTGAGTTCCCTTATCCCAGCGGTGCAGGTATGCACGTTGGTCACATTAAGGCTTACTCAGGTCTTGAGGTTGTATCTCGTAAAAGAAGAAAAGAAGGCTACAATGTTCTTTTCCCCATCGGTTTCGATGCTTACGGTCTTCCCACAGAAAACTATGCAATCAAAACAGGTATTCATCCCAGACAGGTTACAGATGATAACATTGCAAGATTTACTTCTCAGCTCAAAAGAGTAGGCTTCTCATTTGACTGGAACAGAGTAATCGACACAACAGAGGAAGGCTACTACAAATGGACACAGTGGATTTTCCTCAAAATGTTTGAAAACGGCCTTGCTTTCAGAGATAAGACTCTTGTTAACTACTGTCCCTCATGTAAAGTTGTTCTTTCAAACGAAGATTCACAGGGCGGTAAATGTGACATCTGTCACAACGACATCGTTCAGAAATCAAAAGACGTATGGTATCTGAGAATCACAGAATATGCAGACAAACTTCTTGAAGGTCTTGACGGTGTTGATTATCTTCCCAACATCAAACTCCAGCAGGAGAACTGGATTGGTAAATCAACAGGTGCTTTCGTAAACTTCAAGGTTAAAGATACAGATGAGACTCTGAGAATTTACACAACACGTCCTGATACACTTTTCGGTGTTACATTTATGGTTATGGCACCTGAACATCCTATGCTTGACAAGTATAAGGACAAGATTGAAAACTTCGCAGAAGTAGAAAGCTACAGAACAGAGTGTGCAAAGAAAACAGAGTTTGAAAGAACTCAGCTTGTAAAAGAAAAAACAGGTGTGCGTCTTTCAGGTTTTGTTGGAATTAACCCTGTTAACGGTAAAGAAATCCCCATCTTCATTTCAGACTATGTTATGATGGGTTACGGTACAGGCGCAATTATGGCTGTTCCTGCACACGACCAGAGAGACTACGATTTCGCAAAGAAATTCGGCATTGACATTATCGAGGTTATCAAAGGCGGAGATATTGAAAAAGAAGCATACACAGGCGACGGAGAAATGGTGAACTCAGATTACCTCAACGGTTACACTGACAAAAAATCTTCAATCGCACGTGTTCTTGAAGAACTTGAAAAACAGGGCATCGGTGAAAAAGGTGTTCAGTACAAAATGAAAGACTGGGCATTCAACCGTCAGCGTTATTGGGGTGAACCTATTCCTATTGTTCATTGTCCCGATTGTGGAATGGTTGCAGTTCCTTATGAAGAGCTTCCTCTTCTTCTTCCTAAGGTTGAAAACTTCGAACCCGGCTCAGATGGTGAAAGTCCTCTTGCAAAGATTGACGATTTCGTAAACTGCACTTGTCCCAAGTGTGGCGGAAAAGCAAAGAGAGAAACAGACACAATGCCTCAGTGGGCAGGTTCATCATGGTACTTCCTCAGATACATAGACCCCAAAAACACAGAGTGCTTTGCAGATATGGAAAAACTTAAATATTGGGGACAGGTTGACTGGTACAACGGCGGTATGGAACACGTTACACGTCACCTTATCTATTCACGTTTCTGGCACAAGTTCCTTTATGATATCGGCGTAGTTCCCACAGCAGAACCATATGCAAAGAGAACTGCTCAGGGCCTTATTCTCGGACCTGACGGAGTTAAGATGTCAAAATCAAGAGGCAACGTTATTGACCCCAACGATGTTGTTGACTCTTTCGGTGCAGACGTTCTCAGAACTTATGTACTCTTTATGGGTGACTACGAAAAAGCAGCACCCTGGTCAGAGGACAGCGTAAGAGGCTGTAAGAGATTCATTGACAGAGTATGGAATCTGCAGACAATCCTTACAGACGGTGATGGATATTCAGAGAAACTTGAAGTTGCTTTCAACAAGACAATTAAGAAAGTTTCAAGTGATATCGAATCTCTCAAATATAACACTGCAATCGCAGCACTTATGACACTTCTTAATGATATCTATGATGCGGGCGCGGTTACAAGAAAAGAACTGTCTGTATTCATTTCACTTCTCAATCCCTTTGCACCTCACATCACAGAAGAGCTCAATTCAGTTCTCGGCAACAAAGAACTTCTTGCAGTGAGCGAATGGCCCACATACGATGAAGCAAAGTGTGTTGATGCAACAATTGAAATCGTTGTTCAGATTAACGGCAAGGTAAGAACAAAGATGAATATTCCTGCTGAAATCTCAAACGAAGATGCAATTGCACTTGCAAAAGAAGATGAAAGAATCAAAGAAGCAATTGACGGCAAAACAATCGTAAAAGAATTGTACGTTAAAGGCAGACTTGTAAATATTGTTGTAAGATAATAAAAAATCGGAACACTTTCGGGTGTTCCGATACTTTTTTATTCTAATATGCCTGGAAGACTCTTATCTGGATTTTCGCATACATAAACATAATGTTCTTTGAAATCATCGTAATCTTTATCTTCTGCGCCCATTGTATCTACATAATTTTCAACAAGCCAGAGATAAGCCTTACCCTCATAGTCTTTGTATTGGTAAACCCTGTTGTCTTGTGTTGCCTGGTCAACTCTGGAAAGGCCGTCTGTTCGTGACTCATCCCAGTGCCCCGCGCCGAGGAACATTACAGGCACAACGTATTCAGGTAGTTCGTCAATTCTGACATAGACATCCTTATAATAGGTGATTGTTGAATAATCTGCTGCGACCAATGCAGGTTTTTCGCTTTCTACAAATATTATAGGTTGAATAAAAATGGAAAAAACTAAGAACAAAACGAGGAAAAGAAATATTGGTAAACACCCGCACCCTTTCTTTTGTTTGCCTTCTTTTTCATCATATTTTTCGTGATAGTAGTCAGCTTTCAGGATATTCTTTTTTATTACTCGAGGCTTACAAAGATGTCTGAAATAGAAACTTCTTACAGGCCAGGAAATTATCATTTCAATAAACCCAAGACCTAAATCGGATTCCAAACCATAACGTGTATGTTTTTTAATCACTTCTTTGCTGTTCTTACCTTTAACCTGTAAGAGTTCCACATTGTCACAATCACAACTGATTTTTGGATAGGCAACAAGAAAATCATAGAATGACAGAGTTTTATCACCAAGACTGAAAACATCAAGGTCAACGTTTACAACCGAATCAGATTTTACGTTTGTTAGTTTATAAGTACAATTAACCTGCAAAGGATATTCTGCTGCAAATCTCATAGCTTTCCTTGTGAGTTTTGATATGATTTTTTCTTTTAGATTGGTAGCACTGTTTTTAATCTCTTCAAAATCATTGTCTGTAACCATATCGCCGGTTATTCTCAATGTCAGGTCTTTTTCTTTTATTTCAACCCATTTACATTCTTCGATTTTTATACTGAAAACTTCACCGTTTACTTCAATAGTCATAAGACTGCAGAAGTTATTTACAAAGCAGATTCTCTCGATTCCGTCTTTACTTGCTGATAAAATATCGTCGATTGTTGTGCCGAGTATTTCAGCTAATTTTTCAAAAGTATCCATTCTCGGAATCGCTTGTCCGTTTTCCCATTTTGAAACAGCTTTGTCAGACACATCCAGCTTCTGCGCCAAATCAGATTGTGTCATTTCCTTTTCTTCACGCAATTTACAGATGTAGTTGCCGAACTTGTAGTTGTTCATTGAATCACCTCATAATGCAATTATACATTATGGCGAGGGCCAAAAGCAAGAAAATCGGGGTAGAATAAAAGTAGAAATTGATTTTCACATAAAAAGACCACCTGTTTACAGGTGGTCTTTACATTTATTTCTCCATATAACTGATTCTTCTCAGTTCCGAATTAACTACGAGCATATCTTCATAGTTCGATGCGATACGGTCTCTGAAAACAAGTTTTGTTGCCCAGGGATGATTTTTTATTGTCACTGTCAGAGTATGAATTCCACTGTCAGATGCGGACATCATCGTGTCTTCAAGTTGAGAGAAAGAAAATAAATCACAGTTTTCATTTACATATCTGGGAACATCTCCGTAATTTTCTCTTGCACCGCCCATAGTGATGCAGAATAACTTTCTCTCGTTATCAATGAAAATTGTAGGTCTGAATCCGCAGTAGGAGTCAGGCTTGAATTCATTTTTCAGTATTTCTATATTCTTTTTTCTTTCTTCAATGTGCTGTACCGCATCGGCAAGGTCATACTTAATGGTATCGTGCCAGTTAGGACTAAGCTCACTGCTGCATTCATTGCAGAGTTCACCGTCAGTGAAACGTTTACCTTTGTTGAACGAACCTATCTTTTCTCCGCAGAATTCGCATTTCTTTTTCTTGAACAAACCCATTTTTATCACCATACTATTATATATAATAAAAAACTGCCGTTTGTTCACGGCAGTTTTAAATCAGTTTGAATTATTTTGCTTCGCAGAAAGCAAGTCTTGCATCAGACATTTTTGCTTCGCCTTCGTCTGTTACATAATCTTCGTTAGCAACAAAATCGCAGAAGCCTGTTTCAGTACCTGCATAGTAGTCACCCATTTCTGAGAACTTGCCGAGAGTGATGTTTTCAATAAGAGTGATGTAATATACATGCCAGTTTGTTACGATTTCACCGTAAGCATCAATTTTTGCACCGTTGATAACTTTTGCTTTGGGAGCTACAGATTTAACACCCTCTGCAAAAGCTGCTGCATATTCAGCGTTTTCTTCTGTAAGAGGAATGTTTGTGTTGCCGAGTTTTGCTGCTGCAGCAATACCTGCAAGCTTGTAAGCCTGAGCATAGTCAGGATAGAAGCAGTGGAAGTTTGCTGTGCTTTCATATTCTTTAGTGCTGTCAAGACATACGAAGATGATTTCTTTGTACTCTGCATTGTTTGCAAATTCATAAGCGAACTTTGTGAATGCTTCGTCTGTTGAAAGAACCACGTTACAACCGCTTTCTTTTACACATGAAACAATCTGGTCTCTGATTTTCTGGTCATTGTCAACAGGAACCTTGTTCTTGATGATAGTACCTGCAATGCCGTATGTACCCCACATTGTGTCGATAGCCTGATGCTGAATCTGAGATGCAGAGCCTTCTTTTTCGTAGTCATCTGCATAGAGAATACCGATACGGATATCTCCTGCTTCAACGCCTGCGAGTGCAGGGGTGATTTCAGCATCCTGGATAAGGTCACAAGATGAAAGTGAAAGGACGATAAGTGCTGCCATAAGGATGGCAATAAGTTTTTTAAATTTTTTCATAAGAGCTTTACCTCCGTTACTTGCGTTTTCGTTTACACGAACCCCGCATAATAATATAAGTATATATTAAAACGTTAAATATTGCAATAGTATTTTGTAATTTTTATTTGTAGCGGGTTTTTGTGAGTTTTTGACTAATTTCACATAAAACAATTTGCGAAATAAACAAAATTAATAGTTTTTAATATAAAATTACCGAAAACCTATTTACATATCCGATTCTTTGTGGTAAAATCCCATTGTAGAATAAGATAAAAGTGTAATTATCTGCATTTTTATGGAGAAAGGTTCGCATTTCAATGAAAAAATCCGTAAGATGTTTGGCTTTTCTTCTTTCAGTAGTGATGCTCCTCGGCGCGTTTGCCGTAACATCTTTTGCGGAAGGAGAAGTTGCAAACGTCACCATAAAAACGAATACCGACACTGCAGTTGCCGGAGACGTAATTACCGTAACAGTTAACGTTGCAAACAATTACTATGCTACATCAATGCGTTGGCCGGTGCTTTTTTCTAGTGCCTTTTTTGAACTGGTTGAAGGCTCAATCAGTGCAACAGACCAATTAGCAAGTTTGGGCGGTTCAGTAAAATGTACTGAAAGTCCTGACAATACAATTTATACACCGACTTATTCTTCAGATGAATACACAGGTGTTCTCCTCCAGTGGACAGCAGCAGTTTCTGTCAGCGGAGTTACTCCTTATAAAAAGACAAAAGGTATGGATTGCTTCACTTTCAAGCTCAGAGTCAAGGATGATATTCAGCTTGGTGATAAAGGTGACATCGTAATCCCTGAAGATTATCCCCGTTTCTATAATTATATATTAACGGATATGGAGGAACCTTTTTCACCTGACAAGGTTGTACAGTGTAAAGATCTGATACATAACTTTACAAATGCTGCAGTGTCTTCCGGGAAAGCAGAGATACATCCCGCAGAGGATAAAGAAGTTGTAATTGATAAAGTAAACGGTATCATCAGAGGTGTTCCGATAAATACATCAGGTGACCTTAGTGATTACGTTTATGCAGTTGCAGGTGAACTTAAGGTGACACCTGTTATGGAAGGCAGAATCGGGACAGGCACAAAAGTGGAACTTGTTTCCGGCGGCAAGACTATCGAAGAATATACGGTAATCATTGCAGGAGACCTTAATGGTGACGCACTTGTGGATTACACTGATTTGATTCTGTTCGATGAGTATGTAGGTTACGAGAGTTCTTTCAGTGTTGCACAGGAGTTTGCAGCCGAACTTAACGGCGACGACCAGATAAATGCAGTTGATTTAATAGATCTTGATGCATATCTCAATTTTGAATATGAAATTGACCAGGCTACAGGTATGGTAGCATAAATACTCGGTGGTGTTTTTCTCGTAAAGAGAATTAAAATATAAAGTATTATATTAATACCAAATTTACCATTTTAGGAGGTAAACAAAATGGCAAAAAAAGTTCTCAGCTTTGCACTTGCGTTACTTATGATTGTTAACGTATTTGCAGTAGCAGTATCTGCAACAGTGTGGACAACAGAAGATGCTGTTATCACACTTAAAACAGATGACACAAAACCCATGCCCGGAGATGAGGTTACTGTTACAGTAGCACTCCAGAACAACTACAATGTTCATGCCCTTCAGATTATGGTGGCATACGACAAGAACTATTATGAAGTTGTTGGCACAGCAGACAATGCATTCACAAATCTTCTCGTTTCAGACGGTGCAAAGTTCACAGGTGTAGCACAGTCACACCTTGATGCAACAGCACAGGATGCTATGTACGCAGGTCTTTACTCTGCTTCACAGAAAGCACAGTTTGGTCTTGTAAGAATCGGTTATGTTTGGCTTGCAAGCCTTGCTTCAAATGCAGGTGCAACAGCAACACCCGTATTCACAAACACAACAGACCTTGCTTCTTTCAAACTCAGAGTTAAAGCAAACGCTCCCACAGACGGTAAAGGCGTAATTATGGTTGACCCTGTATTTGTTGTTGAAGAAGGCGTTGATACACCTGCTTTTGATACAAGATCAGCTACATATGTTGGTAAAGGTGCAGCTACAATCTCTGCATCAGCAACAAGCGGCAAACTTTATGGTCTTCCCATCAACGTTGATGGTGCTAAGTTCGCAGGTTGTGCTCACGTTGCAGGCACAGCAGTTGAAGAAAACAGAAAAGCAGCTGACTGTGTAAACACAGGCTCATACGATACAGTAGTTTACTGTACTCTTTGTGGTGACGAACTCAGCCGTAACACAATCGTTGTTCCTGCAAATGGTCACACAGAAGGTGCAGCAGTTAAAGAAAACGAAGTTCCTGCAACTCCCACAGTAGACGGTTCATATGATATGGTAGTTTACTGTACAGTATGTGGTGCAGAAGTTTCAAGACAGTCATTCGTAATTGAAGCTCTTGGTCACGAAACTGCAGAAGCAGTTGAAGAAAACAGAAAAGAAGCTACATGTACAGAAGACGGTTCATACGATAAAGTAGTTTACTGTACTTGCTGTTCTCCTAAAGTTGAAATTTCAAGAGATACAATCGTAATCCCTGCAACAGGTCATACAGAAGGCGCAGCAGTTAAAGAAAACGAAGTTCCCGCACAGCCCACAGTAGACGGTTCATATGATATGGTAGTTTACTGTACAGTATGTGGTGCAGAAGTTTCAAGAGAATCATTCGTTATCGAAGCTCTCGGTCACTATGCTGCAGAAGCAGTTGAAGAAAACAGAAAAGAAGCTACATGTACAGAAGATGGTTCATATGAATCAGTAGTTTACTGCACATGCTGTACTCCCAAAGTTGAACTCTCACGTGACACAGTTGATATTCCTGCAACAGGCCATACAGATGGTGAAGAAGTAGTTGAAAACAACGTTGCTCCTGATTGTGTAAAAGACGGCTCATACGATAAAGTAGTTTACTGTACAGTATGTGGTGCAGAAGTTTCAAGAGAAACAACAGTTGTTCCTGCAAACGGTCACACAGAAGCAGAAGCAGTTGAAGAAAACAGAAAAGAAGCTGATTGTGTAAACACAGGTTCTTACGATATGGTAGTTTACTGCTCAGTATGCGGTGAAGAACTTTCAAGAGAAACAACAGTTATCGATGCTCTTGGTCACACACCTGCTGTTGATGATGCAGTTGCTCCTGATTGTGTAAACACAGGTCTTACAGAAGGTTCACACTGCTCAGTTTGTGGTGAAGTTCTCACAGCACAGGTAATCGTTCCTGCAAACGGTCACACAGGAGCAGAAGCAGTTGAAAAAAACAGAGTAGACGCAACAATGGATGAAGACGGTTCATACGATATGGTAGTTTACTGTTCAGTATGTAACACAGAACTTTCAAGAAAATCATTCGTTATTCCTTCACTCGGTGCTGGTCCTGCTGACTACACAGAACTCAACGCTCTCAGAGAAGAAGCTGCAGCAATCGACCGTACAGCTTTCTCAGACGAATCTCTCGCAGCTCTCGATGCAGTTCTTGCAAAAATCACAGACGATATGAAGCTTCCTCAGCAGGATATCGTTGATGGTTGGGCAGATGAACTTGAAGCAGCTCTTGCAGGTCTTGATCGTACAGTTGACAAAGCTCAGGCTAACGTTCAGATCGTTCTCAACAAAGAATCAGCAAAAGCGGACGATGTTATCACAGTTACAGTTAAACTTACAACTAACTACTATGTAACAGGCGTACAGCTTCCCATCCTCTATGATAAGACTCTCTTCGAACTCGTTGGTAACGAAGGCGGTATGTCATATCTTACATTTGATGAAAACAGCAGCTTTGTAAACGGACGTTACGACCTTAACGGTAACTCAGGTCTTACAAACGGCTTTAATTACACATCAGCTCCTGAAACATGGAAAACAGATGCAGCTAAAGCACAGTATGACTATGCTTGGATTACAGCAGCATTCAATAATAACACAAACACATCTAAACCCAATACACTTGCAATGCCTAAGGATGAAGTATTCGTAACATTCCAGGTTAAGGCTCTTGCAGATGTAGAAGATGCAACAGAAGCTATCTTTATCAGCCCTGATTGGACAAAGACAGCTGCAGTTAAAGCTGGTACATTCACAATGGGTTACTCAGATACAGAAGTTAACACTAAACCTCTCACATATGTTACAACAGGTATGACATACAATGTTGAAACAATTGCACTTGCAGGTGTTAACTACACAGGTACAGTTCAGTCATTTGCTACAAGCACAGATAACGGTGAAGAACTTACAACAATCGAACTCATCGTTGACGGTGTAGTTAAATATTCAACAACAGTTGCAGGTGTAGGCACACAGAACTTCCTTATCGAAGGCGTAGAAGCTGGCACATACACAGTTAAAGTTTCCAAGAAAGACCATGCAACACGTGAATATGAAATCGTTGTAGCAGACGAAGCTATCGAAGAAGAACTTAAGATTCATCTCTTAGGCGATATCGACGGTAACGGCAGACTTATGGTTACAGACTATGCAGCTGTTCTCAGACACGTTAAGAAGACAGCAACTCTTGAAGATTATGCATATGTTTGTGCTGACATCGACGGTAACGGCAGAATCATGGTTACAGACTATGCAGCTGTTCTCAGACACGTTAAGAAGACAGCACTCATCTGGTAAGTAATTATCACAGGCATTACTTAAGTAATTAGCTCACAGGTCCAAAAGGAACTCAAATCCTTTTGGACTGAGTGGGTTCAAGGAGGAAAATAAAATGAAGAAAATCTTAGCAGTAGCTTTGAGCGTAATTATGCTTCTCGGCATTATTCCGTTCGCAGCAATGGCAGCTGGCGAAACAGATTTTGTGTTTGATTTTGAAGCAAGCACAACTGAAGTTAAAGCCGGCGACGTTGTAGATGTAACACTTAATGTTACAGGTGCAGAAGATGCACAGACAGTAGGTTGGCAGTTCGAGCTTGTTCTTCCCGAAGGACTCGAATATGTTGACAACTCAGCAGAAATGAATGCAGAAACAAAAGCATTATACAATGCAGGTGAATTCTCATTCGAAAACAGCACAAAAGTTATGGTATGCGTTGAAGCAAACGGTGAAGCACTTAAGAACACTGCAGGCACAAACGAAATCATGACATTCCAGCTTAAAGTTGCAGACGATGCAGCTGCAGGTGAAGAACTCACATTCGAACTTCTTGACTTCCT
This sequence comes from Acutalibacteraceae bacterium, assembly GCA_045649705.1. GTDB lineage: Bacteria > Bacillota > Clostridia > Oscillospirales > Acutalibacteraceae > SIG575. The sequence goes on along the minus strand of JAZRQI010000276.1, from coordinate 723 downwards.
TGTAATGGATGATCAGGCAGGCGAACTTGACATGGACAAAGTTGAGCTCAACATCGACACACTTAAAGTAGTAGTAGATCCTGACTTTACATTCGATTTCACAGCAAGCAAAACAAATGTTGTTGCTGGCGAAGAAGTAGAAATCACACTTGATGTTACAGGTGTTGAAGGCGCAGAAACAGTAGGTTGGCAGTTCGAACTCGTTCTTCCCGAAGGACTCGAATATGTTGACAACTCAGCAGAAATGAATGCAGAAACAAAAGCATTATACAATGCAGGTGAATTCTCATTCGAAAACAGCACAAAAGTTATGGTATGCGTTGAAGCAAACGGCGAAGCACTTAAGAACACTGCCGGCACACACGAAATCATGACTTTCAAAGTAAAAGTAGCAGACGATGCAGTAGCAGGTGACGAATATACATTTGAACTTCTTGACTTCCTTGTAATGGATGATCAGGCAGGCGAACTTGATATGGCACTTGTTAAATTAAACATCGATACACTTACAGTTGTTGATCACATCTGTTCAGCAGACAAACTCACATTTGTTGAAGAAGTAGAAGCAACATGTACAGAAGACGGTAACGCTTCTTACTATGAATGCGAATGCGGACAGAAATATCTTGGTCCTGATGCATCAGAACCCGCAGGCGATGTAATTATCCCTGCAACAGGTCACATAAAGACAGATTCTGTAGTAGAAAATGAAGTAGCAGCAGA
>JAZRQI010000275.1:0-3514 GCA_045649705.1 Acutalibacteraceae bacterium | reverse complement strand
CTATGTTAAAACAACTTATTCAGGCTCTGCCCCTAATCTCGGCAGAAACGAACTTGCTTCAGCTGCTGACGGCTCTGTTAAAGAAAAAACAGGCGGTACTCCCTGTACTGTTCTTGCAGTAAATGCTGCAGATTCAACTGTAGAATTTTTATTTTAAGGAAGGAGAATAAACACTATGGCAACATTTGACAATATCAGACTTGAAAAAGGTCTTTACAACACATCAAACTCTTTCACTGCTGAACTCGAAAAGCTGGACCCCTCTGAAAATTACAGAGGTACTGAGCTTGAGGGTCTTGATGCTTTCCAGCGTCAGCTTAAAAGATTCGACATCAAAGTAAGCGGTCGTGACAGCGACACAATCGAAAAGTTCTTCCGCACATCAGATTCATCTGCACTTTTCCCCGAATACGTATCACGTGCAGTAAGACAGGGTATGCAGGAGGCTGACGTTCTTCCCTCGATCGTAGCGGCGGTGACAAACATCAACTCTCTTGATTACAGAGCAATCACTTCAACTCTTTCAGACGAGGACAAAGAGCTTGTGCGTGTTGGTGAGGGCGCATATATCCCCGAAACTTCAATCAAAACTCAGGACAACCTTGTGACTCTCAAAAAGAGAGGCAGAATGCTTGTTGCATCTTACGAGGCTATCCGTTTCCAGCACCTTGACGTGTTCACAGTAAGTCTCAGACAGATTGGTGCTTACATTGCGCGTGCTCAGCTCAAAGACGCTGTTTCTGTACTTATGAACGGTGACGGCAACGACAACGCTGCAGAAGTATGCACACCTGAAAATTCAGGCACACTTACATATGGGGACATCGTTGATTTCTGGAACAAATTTGCTCCCTATGAAATGAACACTCTCATTGCAAGTGCAGACGTTACTGCAAAAATGCTCAAACTTCCCGAATTCAGAGACGCATCAGCATCTCTTGACTTCCACGCAACAGGCAAAATGATTACACCAGTAGGTGCTTCTCTTATCAAATCAGGTGCAGTGCCTGCCGGTACACTTATCGGTCTTGACAAAAACTGCGCACTTGAAATGGTGACTGCAGGTGAAGTTATGACAGAATACGATAAACTCATTGACAGACAGCTTGAACGTGCTGCAATCACTTCAATTGCAGGTTTCTCAAAAATCTTCACAGATTCTTCAAAAGTTCTTGAGGTTTAAAATATGACTACAAGCTGGAATGTTTTAGCACGTTTCAGACAGTTGGTTGACATTGACGATACGGAGGCAGATAAACTTCTGCCTCTGTGCGTAGTGAATCTTCACCGTATAAATTCTCAGTTACGGGAAGATGTCAACCCTGATGACGTGCGTATTGCCCAGGCTGCTGCGGCGCTTGTCTACTACGACTATGCCGTCAGACTTTCCTTTGAAACAGACAACGTAACAAGCTTCAAGGCAGGTGACATCACCGTGAGCAAAACCACAACCTCTCTCACGGAAAATGCCGAGAAAATGAAAAAAGATGCACTGCTTGAGCTTGTGCCTCTGATGAAAGACACAAACTTTGTTTTTCTCAACGTATAGGAGGTAAAGAATGACTCTCGACAAGCTTTTCAACCAATACGGCAGAGAGGCACAGCTTCACAGTGAAGACGGATGGAACAGCGGAATTTTCCGTTGTTTCATCCAGCCTCTCAGATATAAAAATAAAATGTATCTTGACGGTATCAACACAGCTATCGGTTACAACAGTCAGGGACACTATCTCTACATAGGCCCTGCCGAGCACGACCTGACAGGTATTACCGACTCAAGCACCTGGATAAGTTCTGACGGCATTAAGTACAAGGTTGACAGAAGTGAAAAGGTTTATTTCGGCAATCAGGTTCTCTATGTCTGGGCAATTATCAAAACTATTGTTGAGGTGTAAAAAATGAGCAGTAAAATCAGCGCAATGCCTCAGTCAATTGTCAATTGGCTGAAGAAAATTTCAGACCTGAAACACATCACCTTTATGACGGAGTATCCCCCTCAGGCAAAAGCAGTACCTCTCAGAAACTCTATTGTTTCAGTAGGTCTTGCCGAAGTGAAAATCACCGACCTTTTCCGTGAAAACGAAAACGGTGAACTTATCCGTGACGAATATTGCCGTCAGGCAGATATCCACATCGTTCTGGGCATTCACGTTCCCGATTCATTGGGAGGTAGTACATGCCACGAGGTTTTCTCAAAGATTGTGGATTACCTGACCTTTTCATCAGATTTCAACATCATTTCTTCTGTCTGCGGTCACGTCACCTCTGACAGAAACACGGAAAGCCTTGTTATGGATGCTGACATCCACATCGGTGCTGAGTTCTGTCCTGCAGATTCAACGGGAATCAACTTTGAGTCTTTTGCCAGTAAAACCTTTTTCTGCAAAAGTCATATGGAAGACCGTGACCTGCATATCAGAGAAAATGAGCGTGAACTCTGGACAAACCCTTGCGAGACGGGTTCTTACATCGGCAGCGGAACGGCTACAAGGTCATTCAACATAGGCTTCGAACCGAAGTTTGTTTTCATTTTTGCATTGGGTGGCGGTCCCTGCAGCATCGACTTTACGAACTCAATCGGCAAGCAGTTATTCGGCTATGCCATTAAAGGGTACGGCTCAAACAGTGCTGAATGTACTTCACGCGGTTTCGAGGTTCACAATGGCACTGCATACAAGGCAGGTAATATGTATCCCCTACTGAATGAGATTGGGTATACATATATTTACTATGCTGTAAAATAACAAAAACCGGACTGTCCGTATGGACAATCCGGTTTTTTCGTTAAAAATTCAATTATGCCTGTTCAGGAGCGCCTACGGGACAAGCATCTGCACAGCTGCCGCAATCGATGCAAGCGTCTGCGTCGATAACATACTTATCTGCGCCTTCAGAGATAGCCTCTACGGGACATTCACCTGCACATGCGCCGCAAGAAATGCATTCGTCGTTGATGATATAAGCCATTGTTCGTAACCTCCCTTTTCATTGTATAAACCTATTCTATCATATATTTTACAAAAATCAAGTACTTTTTGTAAATTATGATTCAATACCTTTCAAAGCTTCAAGTTCCGACTTTTCAACCTTGATGTGACCGTCCTTGATAATCTTCACATCTCGTCTGTCAAAGCTCTGGGGTGCAGCACCCGGTCTTCTGTCAAGATTTACCTTGACTTTACCTCTGAGAAGATTTACTTCTGCTACAGTACCCCTACCCTCGTTTGTTTCCACAATGGCTCCGACTTTGGGTGTAACCTTGAGAAGATGCTCATAAGCCTCCTGCTCATATTTCAGACAGCACATAAGTCTGCCCCAGGTACCGCTGATTTTTGTGGGGTTAAGTGACAAGCCCTGTTCCTTTGCCATTTTGATTGAAACAGGCTGGAAATCTCCGAGAAAGCTTGAACAGCAGAGGGGTCTTCCGCACATACCCAGCCCACCTACCATTTTTGATTCGTCTCTCACACCAATCTGACGCAGTTCAATTCTTGTTCTGAAAACTGATGCCAGG
>JAZRQI010000274.1:0-3365 GCA_045649705.1 Acutalibacteraceae bacterium | reverse complement strand
GACTTCGGTGCAGGCGGTGTATCAGTTGCTATCGGTGAACTTGCAGACGGTCTTGAAATTGACCTGAATAAAGTTCCCAAGAAATATGACGGTCTTGACGGTACAGAACTTGCAATCAGCGAAAGCCAGGAAAGAATGGCAGTTGTTGTTGAAGAAAAAGACGTTGCAAGATTCCTTGAACTGGCAGGCCTTGAAAACCTTGAAGCAACACCCGTTGCAGTTGTAAAAGACGAACCTCGTCTTGTAATGCACTGGAACGGTAAGAAAATCGTTGATATTTCAAGAGAATTCCTTAACTCATACGGTGCAGAAAAACACATCGACATCGCACCTGTAAAACCTGAATGCTATAAGAAAACAGTTGAAGGTTCATTCAAAGAAAACATGGAAGCTCTCGCAGATGACCTTAACGTATGCTCAAAGAGAGGTCTTTCAGAACGCTTTGACTCAACAATCGGTGCAGGTACAGTGCTTATGCCTTTCGGCGGTAAACACCAGCAGACCCCCATTCAGGCAATGGTTCACAAGATTTCAACAGAAAAGGCTAAAACAAAATCCTGCTCACTTATGTCATGGGGCTACAATCCCTTTATTGCAGAAAAGAGTCCTTTCCATTCAGCATACCTTGCAGTAATTGAATCAGTTTCAAAACTTATTGCAACAGGTGCAAAATTTGAAGATGTTTATCTTACATTCCAGGAATACTTTGAGAAACCTCTCAAATCTCCTCAGCGTTGGGGTAAACCTCTTTCAGCACTTCTCGGTGCATTCAAGGCACAGCTTGAACTTGAAATTGCTTCAATCGGCGGTAAAGACTCAATGAGCGGTTCATTCGAAGATATCGATGTTCCTCCCACACTTGTTTCTTTTGCAGTAACAACTGAAAAGGTTGACAGCATCGTTTCTCCCGAATTCAAGGGTGCAAACCACAACGTATGCCTTGTAAAACCTGAATATGATGAAAACGGACTTCCTGTTACATCATCACTCAAAGAAGTATTTGCAAAAGTAAACGGACTTCTCTCATCAGGTAAAGCAGTTGCAGCTTACACTCCCACTCTCGGCGGTGTAGCAGAAGCAATTATGAAAATGTGCTTCGGTAACGATATCGGCTTTAAGTTTGAAGATAACATTTCTGACGATGAAATCTTCGGTTACAACTACGGCTCATTCGTTCTCGAAATGACAGACGATACAGTAGAAGGCATTCTTCTCGGTAAAACTACAGAAGAAAAAGCAATCGTAAAAGGTGAAGATTCAGTTTGCCTTGGCGGTCTTCTTAAAATTTACGAAGATAAACTCGAACCCATCTATTCTTGCAACATTGCAACAGAGGGTAAAGAAATTCCTGCTTTCTCATTTGAAGCAACAGAAAGAAAAGCACCTGCTATCAAGGTTGCAAAACCCAAGGTTCTTATTCCTGTATTCCCCGGTACAAACTGTGAATACGATTCAGCAAAAGCAATGGAATATGCCGGAGCAGAAGCAGAAATCATCGTTCTTAACAACCTTACATCTGACGGCATTTCAAGAAGTGTTGAGAAGTTTGCAAAATCACTTGAAACTGCACAGATGGTATTTGTTCCCGGCGGTTTCTCAGGCGGTGACGAACCTGACGGTTCAGGTAAATTCATCACAGCATTCTTCCGTAATGCAGCAGTTAAAGAGGGCGTAACAGATCTTCTCGAAAACCGTGACGGTCTTATGTGCGGTATCTGTAACGGCTTCCAGGCACTTATCAAACTTGGTCTTGTACCTTACGGTAAGATTATTGATACTGACGAAAACTGTCCCACACTTACATTCAATACAATCGGTCGCCATCAGTCAAGACTTGTCAGAACAAGAATTGCTTCTAACAAATCACCTTGGCTTGCAGCAACTAATGTAGGTGACGTTTACACAGTGCCGATTTCACACGGTGAAGGTCGTTTCCTTGCAAGTGACGAGCTTATTAAGAAACTTGCAGAAAATGGACAGATTGCAACTCAGTACGTTGACCTTGAAGGCAATCCCACAGATGACATCCACTTCAATCCCAACAACTCTGCATTTGCAATTGAAGGTATTACTTCACCTGACGGCAGAGTATTCGGTAAAATGGGTCACTCTGAACGTAAAGGCTACGGACTTTACAAAAACGTTGACGGCATCTTCGATATGCAGATGTTCGAATCAGCAGTAAAATACTTCAAATAATTAAGAATTTAGCGGAGACGTGAAAGTCTCCGCTATTTTTCGGAAGGATAAAAAATGGAAAAATCTTTTGATAATCTCTATTTGTCAGCAGAACTTCAGAGAGCAGTTGACGATATGGGATTTAAAGAAATGACCGACATTCAGTCACAGGCAATTCCTCTTATCAGAACAGGCTCAGACGTTATCGGTCGTTCTCAGACAGGTACAGGTAAAACAGTTGCTTTTTCAATTCCTGCACTTGAAACACTTGATACAGATAAGCCTGGTGTTCAGATTGTCATTCTCTGTCCCACACGTGAACTTGCTATGCAGGGTGCAGGGGAAATCAAGAAACTTTCACGTTTTATGAACGGTGTCAAGGTGTGTGATGTCTATGGCGGTGCCGCAATGGACAGACAGATTTTGAAACTCAAAAAAGCTAATATAGTTATTGGTACTCCCGGCAGAATTATGGACCATATGAGAAGGAGAACACTGAAACTTCACGATGTGAAAATGGTTGTTCTTGACGAAGCAGACGAAATGCTCAGTATGGGATTCAGGGAAGATATCGAAGAAATTCTGTCTCATACTCCCGATGACAGGCAGACAGTTCTTTTTTCTGCTACAATGCCGAAAGAGATTCTCGACATTACCGAAAAGTTTCAGAGAAATCCTCTGATGATTGAAATAAAATCTCAGAGTATGACAGTTGAGCATATCACTCAGAGTTTCATTGAGGTTCCAATGGGTAAAAAGATGGATGCTCTGAATATGTTACTCAGATATTTTTCACCTAACCGTGCTATGATTTTTTGTAACACAAAAGTTATGGTTGAAGATTTAGGGAAATATCTTAAAGAAAACGGATTCAATTCTGAGGGTCTTCACGGAGATATGCAGCAGTCCTCACGTACAAGAGTTATGGATTCTTTCAAATCAGGTCTTAGCAATATTCTCATTGCCACAGATGTTGCAGCAAGAGGTATTGACGTAAACGATATCGACTTTGTTTTCAACTATGACATTCCTCAGAACAGAGAATATTATGTTCACAGAATAGGACGTACAGGCAGAGCAGGTAAAAAGGGTAATGCAGTTACAATCTGTAGCGGAAGACGTCAGATAACTGCCATAAAAGACATTGCCCGTAGTACAAAGTCGGAAATTGAGCAACTGAATCTTCC
>JAZRQI010000273.1:0-3252 GCA_045649705.1 Acutalibacteraceae bacterium | reverse complement strand
AAACTCTGCTCTGTAAAGGTGCATAAGGAAACGCCAGTTATCGTGAAGTTCAGGATTTGTCTTTAAAATATCTCTGAACAAACCGAGTGTATTTTCGATGCTTGGATTATCAAGGGGGTCGCCTACCCAGTTATATTCAAGTCCCGAAATTGCCTGAGCGCATTTGACATAATCTGCACCCGGGAAGAAAAGTCTTGAATAGTCTTCGAGCATTGCTCTTACTGACTGGTCTTTTTCCCATTCAAGTCTGCCCCATACAAACTTGTTAACGTCGTCAGTTACACCCTCTGAATAGGGAACACTGCCTACTGTATAAGGTGATTTTATAGAGTGAATTCTCTTATATTCCTGAGGTCTGGGATTTACACTTTCACGGCTGTTAACTGCCTGAAGTGAATAATGCCAGGCCTCTGACGGATACTGAACCGAATATTCACATCTTAAATTATGGGTGATGTCAGGGTAAAATCTGAGGGGGAAACGTGAATCAATACGTCTTCTAAGTTCATAAACTTCCATCGCTCTGTTCGGTCCCTGAATAACACCTGTGATAATACCGTCTTCTGTTGCATTTATGTTTTCAACAAATGCGTCGCCCCATCCGGGAATACCTCTGGGCATCTGAGCAGAAGGCCACATCTGAACATCAGGTTTTACTTTTCTTACTTCCTTTGCGATTTTAACACAGCGTGACACAAACTGGTCAGCAGGATAATCACCCGGGTCTCCTCCGGGCGGAAAGATGATGTCTATTCTTTCTGCATCTTTGAGAGTTTCACGGCGTAATTCTGCTGATTCGTCTTCAGGAAGGTCATCATTGGGATACCATAAGGAAACATCCATATCAAGTTCATTTGCATAGTGAGAACATTTTTCCATATGTTCCTTCATATCCCACTTCATAAGACTATTGTAACTGTCTTTTGTTTCAGGATATTCAGGAGGAAGAAGTTCTGTTGTGTTTGTGCCGAAAAGCATAAGATTTATGAAATGGTCACGGAATTGTTCAGGACTCCAGGCATCGTATGTGTTAGGCATTTTTCTGTATGCGTTCTGATGACCTCTGATTCTCTTTTCGGGAATGTGTTTACCTGCGATGTCAGAAATAAGAGTAATTTTTCCGTTTTCATAAACAGTTTTCATCAGGAATTTGCCCATACCGAAAAGTAAACCTCTTACTGTATGTGCGAAAATTTTAAGTTCGCCGTCTTCAAGTTCAATCTGGAAACAGTCATTATGGGGAAGTCTTTCTTCACCGCACTGTGAAAAAACAACAGCAGGTTTTTCATCCTTTATTTCAGGTTTTCTTCCTGTTCTTTTTTCAATTTCAAGAGCAAAAATTTCTGCTGCTTTCATCTCTTCAGATGTTTTTGCCTGTATGTTTAAATTGGTAAAATCAAATTTCATCAGTTGTCACTCCTTTATTCTATACCTAACAAATTTTCAAAAAAGCGTTCAATCTGAAGCCACAGGTATTTGAAAAACAAACCTGCTTTATAGAAAAAGTAATCTGCTTTTTCTGCTTCGCTTTTTATCTGAATGGTTGAACCTGTGTCTTCAAGTTCAAGAAAAACTGCATGAGTCATATTTTCTTCTGTGCTTCCATTTGGAGAATGGATTGAAAGCATAAGTCTGCCGTCAAGTGTTTCAAAAATCATACCGTGACCGCCGTCAAGAGGATGATATTTTCCCTCGGTGTAAAGAGGAGTTAAATCGTGCTTCCACTTGCCGTCAATTTCACCGTTTGTGCTTCTTGCAATACCAACAGAATAACCAGCAGTGGGAATAGTATTGGACCACAGCATAATAAGGCTGCCGTCTTTTGTTCTGTAAGGGCAAGGGCCGTCAGTAACGTTATTGAATGTCCAGAAAGGCTCGTTTGCCTTGAACATTCTTACGGGGTCAGTAGTAAAGCGAGTCAAATCTTCACTTAACTTTGCGTAAGACATATCGCCCACACCGTCAGGCATACTTGTCCATTCGTGAACAAAAATCATCCATGGTTCACCTTTTTTGTCAACGTAAAGTGTGCCGTCAATTGCATCCCATTCGTGGGGAGTTATATGACCGTCAGTAATCTCAGTGAAAGGCCCTAAAGGACTTTCACTTTTCATTATACTGACACCTCTGTGACCTGTCACACCTGATTTGTATGTAGCAAAGAGGTAGAAACTATCCTTATAGTAATAACATTCAGGTGCCCAGTAATCGCCGATTCCGTCAAAGTTTTCTTCATTTTCAGCAGTAAAAACATTGACAGGACCTGCCCAGTTTTCCAGGTCTTCACTTACATAACAACCGTACCCCGGCTTTGTTGCAGCACCTGTGCCGTACATAAAATACTTATTGCCGTAAACAAGAATACAGGGGTCTCGGATAAAAATATCTTCAGTTTTTTTAGTCTCAGTCATATCAACAATATCTGCAGGAATTTCAAAAATAAAATCTTCGTTGTTTTCTGCAGAAACAGCAAGTGAAAAGGTAGAAAAAATCATAACAAATACCAAAAACAAAGATAAAAGTTTTTTCATAAAATCACCTTAATCAAGGAAATCTTTAAGTTTCTTGCTTCTGCTGGGGTGACGGAGTTTTCTGAGAGCCTTTGCCTCAATCTGACGGATTCTTTCACGTGTAACGTCAAATTCCTGACCAACTTCTTCAAGTGTTCTGGGATGTCCGTCATCAAGACCGAAACGGAGTCTTAAAACCTTTGCCTCTCTGGGAGTGAGAGTTTTAAGAACTGCTGCAAGCTGTTCTTTGAGAAGAAGCATTGATGCAGCATCCTGAGGTGCAAGTGCATCTTCGTCAGGGATGAAGTCACCAAGATGGCTGTCTTCCTCTTCACCGATAGGTGTTTCAAGAGAAACAGGCTCCTGAGCCACTCTCATAATTTCGCGTACCTTTTCAACGGGAAGATTAAGTTTTTCTGCAATTTCCTCTGCCGAGGGGTCACGTCCGTTTTCGTGGAGAAGCTGGCTGTTTGTCTTCTTTACTTTGTTTATTGTTTCAACCATATGAACGGGAATTCGGATTGTTCTTGCCTGGTCAGCAATTGCTCTTGTAATTGCCTGACGAATCCACCATGTAGCATAAGTTGAGAATTTGAAGCCCTTTGTATAGTCGAATTTGTCAACTGCTTTGATAAGACCAAGGTTACCTTCCTGAATAAGATCAAGGAACTGCATACCTCTGCCCACATATCTTTTTGCGATACTTACAACAAGACGGAGGTTTGCTTCAGCAAGTCTTTTC
>JAZRQI010000272.1:0-5592 GCA_045649705.1 Acutalibacteraceae bacterium | reverse complement strand
TGCAAATATGATTATTGCAGGTAAGCTTATGAAAGAATGCGATATTATTACTTGTGATAATATGAAAGAAGCACTTTCACACGTTGTTTCAGCAAGACACCAGGATATGCTCGACATCAACCTTGGTGCTATCGAACTCGGTTACAACGCATAAATTTATAATAAAAATCCCTGTCCTCGGACAGGGATTTTTTTGTTTGGTGTCTAGGAAGTTTTTTTATGACATCAACGTCAACAGTTTCTGTGTAAAACCGTATTGTTCAGTAAGTCTCCTGATTTTTTCAAGGTCAGGGGATTTCTGCTTTTTCAGTTTGCAACGGAGCATCAGGTTTTTCGGTGAATGGGCAAAGTCAACAAACTCAACGATGTCCACCTCATATCCGCATTCCTTGAGGATTTCTGCTCTGATACTGTCTGTAAGCAGTGCGGAAAAACGTTCTTTGATAAGTCCGTGATTTAAAAGCAAATCAAAATCTCCACCTTTTTTGATGCTCTGACAAATCTCGTGCTGACAACAGGGGACAGAGAAAATATTTTTCACACCGTTTGAAATTGCGTGATAAAGTGCAAAGTCAGTTGCAATGTCACAGGCGTGTAAGGTGATTACCATATCAACATTACCTTTGTAAAGGTCATCTTTTGTAACATCGTTGACGTAGAATTTTAAATTTTCGTAGCCGTAGCGTTCTGCTATTTCGTTACAATTTTTTACAACATCTTCTTTTAAATCATAACCGATAACATTTGCTTTGATTTTTTTGATTTCAGTGAAATAATAGTAAACAATAAAAGTAAGATAGGATTTACCGCAACCGAAATCGAGGATAGTTATTTCCTCTTTGCCCAGTTTTGAGAAAGCATCGTCAATAATTTCGATAAAACGGTTTATCTGCTTGAATTTATCGTATTTGCTTTTTATAATATTGAAATCTTTTGAAAAAATACCTAAATCAACGAAAGCAGGAATGTTCTGACCTTGTTTAAGGATGTAGCTTTTCTCTTTGTTATGGCTCTGCTGAGTAGTTTTTACGGCATTACCTGATTCTTTTCTCTTGACTTTATCAGGGAAAACAGTGTAGTGAACTGTCACACCTTCAGCAGTAAGACAAACTTGTCTGAAAGTGTTTTTAGCTTCTGTTTCCAGCCAATTGATAAAATCGTTTTCATTTAAATTTTCGTGAAAAACCTGATTGTTTTTACTCTTTTCCAATTGCCACATAAGACCTTTTTTAGAGCTGAAAGGTCTTGCAGTTATCTTTGAAAAATCATAAGTTTTATTTTTTAGTTCGCTGAAAGCGATTTTTTTGATTTTGCCCTGAAGATTTTTAACATCATCGCAAATAACAAAACTCATTTCTGTCATTCCTTTATATTGAATCTATTGAAATTTTAACATACCAAAACATGACTGTCAACAAGTATAAGATTTACTTTGTTTTTTACAAATTTTTGCACATCATAATTTGTGAATGGTGACACACAATAACTTTGCAAACGCAAAACCACAGCAAAGGAGTTGAAAACAATTATGTCAAGAAGCAACAATTCAAGAGGTATGGTACCCGAAGCTCGTGAAGCACTCAACCGTTTCAAGATGGAAGCTGCATCAGAAGTTGGCGTTAACCTCAAACAGGGTTACAACGGCGACCTCACATCTCGTGAAGCAGGTTCAGTAGGCGGTCAGATGGTTAAAAAGATGATCAGATCATACGAAGAAAATATGAGATAACGTAAGTTACAGTAAAGAGTTGTGTCAACAGATACAACTCTTTTTTTGCGAAAAATATTGTCAATGCTTTTTCAATGTGTTACAATTCTTGTAAAGGCGGTGTACATAATGGAAGCTAAAGATAAATTAAGAGAACTGACAAAGGAACTGACAGAAGAATTTACTTCTGCTCTCAAAAAAGCAGGTGAGGAGCTGGGACTCGGTGAAAGTTCTGAGGTTATTGCACGTCAGGCAGTGCTGGGCAGTGCAGAGCTTGTGAAACAAAGCGGTATTCACCCAATAGAACTTGCAGACAGAGTGTGTTCTCCGGGCGGTACTACAATCGAGGGACTTCTCAGTCTTAAAAAAGACGGCTTTGAGGGCGTAATTACAGAAAATGCAGAAGAAAAAATGCAAGAGACCGTTTGATTTTCAAACGGTCTCTTTTAATCTTTAATATGCTATCTGTGTTGTGTGTTCAATGCCCACTTGTGTAATATATTCTTCGGGTGAATCTGATTCGTTATTCTGAGCAAGTTTTATTTTAAGCTCAGGTGTCAGCTTACTGTCGGGGATGAACACTGTTGCGTGAAGTGACGGATTTTCCACAGTTGAGAATCTTACGAAATAACCTGTTTCTGTTGTAAGATATGAGGGATGAGCGTTTTCACGGAGGTATTTTACCTCATCGTCTGTCAGCTCTGAAGCATAATGTGAGCCTACAAGTCTTGCGAAATTACTGTTAAAATAGGACTGTGCATAACTGTCGTTATCGCAATATGACTTTGCATTGAAGAGTAAATTGAAGGTCAGATTGTTAGCAATTGCAAGTTTGAATGCAGATGAATTGGTGTGTGTTACTTCAATAACATTCTGCACCTCTGTATCGTAATCAATTGCGAAATATTTATATATGCCAACTTCTTTTGCCCACTTGATTGTGTTAGGCATATTTTCGTTTATTACGATATATCCTTCGCCATCGTAAACGCTACTGTTTGACGGATTGAATGACTTGTATTCAAGCTCAGAAGATTTTCCGATAACTTCTGATTCGCCTGTTAACTCGTTGTAATCACCGTAAATATTACTGTCACCTCTGATTGCAAGAGCACCGAGAGCATTTTTGGAGGGCTTCAGAAGTTCTTTTGCTGTGAGATTTTCAACGTCCATAGTGTACGCTGCAATAAGCTTGTATAAGTCATCGTCAGAGATTTCTACATTGTGAGCAGATACGAAATCACGTGAAAATACAGTGTAATATTTCTCGTCAAACATTTCGTAATCTGAATGCTTATCCAGAGCAGAAGATACTATACTGTTGAGCTCATCAATGTAAGACTGCTTGATTTCCTCAGAAACACCGTTGTGGTTTATATATTTGTCGATGAGCTCAGGAGTGATTCTGTAATAAGACCTGCTGATTGTTTTGCCGTTCTTGAGGGTATAAATCACATTGATTTTACCGCCGATTTTTGTTTCTTTGTAATTCTGAGCAATCTTGCTGCCGTCGGCAGAAATGAGACCTTTGTGCAATTCCTGAATTGCTGTGATGTCAGCTTTTTCAGTGAAAGTATAATTGTTCTCTGTGCTGAATGTTCCCATCCAGATAGGATCTGTGCTTTCGTAGACATTACCGTCACCGTAAAGCTCACTGCTGGTTGAATAGTAATCATATCCGGATGAAGTAAATCCTGTGATTTCAACCTTTGCTACTTTTTCCACTGCAGGGATTCTGTTTGTGTAGCCGAAGAATCCTGTTGAGAAAATGAATGCAAAGAGTATAACTGCAAGTGAATAAATGCCGAAAACCTTAACCTCTTTTTTGAATTTCATTCTTGAAAGTTTAACAAGAATAAGTGTGAGAATTGTTGTTATAACGAGGCATACTGCAAGAGCAATGAGAACATAAAGCCATGTAAGACCTTTTGTGATGCTTCTTCCCTGCATACAGCCGAGTGATGAGAGGCCAACGATAAGTGCGCCGAAGAAGATTCTGTAAAGAACGGGACTTGAAGCAAAGAAGCCGATGTTTTCTGCTTTCTTGCGGTTGAAAAGGCAGAGTGAGAGGAAAACAAGTCCTGCCAGAATAACTGACCATACTACAAGCGGAATGAACTTCGGAGTTGTCCAGTTGTCTGTTGAAAGGAAGCCTTCAAGACCTTCAATATCTGATGTGTAAAGGCAACAGCCGAGTCTTTGAACCTCAATTGCGCTGTGTGAGAGGTTGTTCATAAATGAGAGTCTGCCAAGGAAAGCAGATGTAAAGCTGTTTTCAAAGGATGTGTAGTAATAGTTGTTTGCATCGACAAATCCACCGCCTATGAGAAGTCCGTCACTGAACATACCTGAAGCAAAAGTGAAAATAGAAGAAATCGAATTGAGGAAGAATGAGAAGAATACACCCTCAACAAGCATTCCTGATAAAGTCATTGCAATTACAGAAAGTGTGTAAGCAATGAGTGACACGTTGCAAAGACAGGAAACTACAAAAATACAGGCTGAAAGAAGTTCTTTTGAAATTCCGAAAGCAAAAGCATTGATGATGAATGAAAGTGCAAAGGGGATTACAACCATTCCGAGAACAGAAGTTGCACCTGCAAGATAAGTTGCTGAGAAAAGTTTAGTTCTCGAAAAACCAAGGGAATAGTAAACATTGGCTGTTTTTTTACTTGATAAATCCTTGAAAGCCATAATAGCACAGAGTATTGCAGGGATGATAGCAGCCATATACATTATAACTGCCGTATCAGGGAAATATCCGTCTACAGGTCTGAGATTGTTAAAAAGAATGAACTTTACATTATCAATGCTGATGTTGTCGTAGGCATTCCATCCATCATTGCTTAAGGTTACAACATCCGCAAACGGGTTAGCGACTGCAATAATTCCCAATATGAAAAGTCCCACAATCGGGAAAAAGACTGAGCTTTTCAGTCGGTTTAAAAACATTGAACTGAAAGATTTATCAGAAAATTTTTGTAATGTCATAATTCTTATCCTCCATTTCATTCAAGAATATTTCTTCAAGTGTCAGCGGATATTTTTCAAGGAGCAGGGGAGCCATATCGCTGAGCTTTTCTTCAACCTCATCGTAATCTCCTGCAATTACCATTGTGATGATTTTGCCGTCACGCTTGAAGTCTTTAATGTCAAATCCTGTGAAATCTTCTTTGTCGCGTTTGTCGTTGAAGATAACTCTGAATTTACATACACTTGCGCTCATATCGTCAACCGATGTGTTGATAACAAGCTTTTTGCCGTTGATAAGTCCCACGTGGTCGCACATATTTTCAAGCTCGTGGAGATTATGGGAGGAAATTATAACACTTGCACCTGTTTCACTTGCATATTCAATGATAAGCTCTCTCATCAGTGCACGTTTTGCAGGGTCAAGTCCGTCAAAGGATTCGTCAAGCAGAAGCACGTCAGGTCTTGTTGACATTGCAAGTACCATTTCAGCCTGTCTCTGCATCCCCTTTGAGAAACCGTTCAGTCTTTTCTTGGGATTGAGTCCGAAAACCTCAACCAATTTGTTATATGTTTCAAAGTTGAATTTGGGGTAGAATCCTGCATAGAACTGAGCCATTTTGTCCATTGTTGAGTTTGCAACAAAATATATGTCGTCAGGTACATAGAAGATTCTTTCTTTTTCTTCCTTTGAGTCCTTGATTTTCTTGCCGTCAAGGGTGACAGAACCTCCGTCAGCCCTGTAAACATCGGCAATTGTTTTAAGAAGAGTAGTTTTACCTGCACCGTTATATCCCACAAGACCGTAGATTGAACCGTTTTCTACCTTGAAAGACATATTTTCAATTGCAGTGAAATCGCCGAATCTTTTCGTAATATTATTTATTTCAATCATATCTTATTTTACCTCCGTG
>JAZRQI010000271.1:0-5363 GCA_045649705.1 Acutalibacteraceae bacterium | reverse complement strand
GATAAGTCGGTATATTTTTTGTTATTCAAAAAGGGGAGTTGAGAAGTATCTTTCTGCGGTGTCGGGGAGAACTGTGATAACAGTTTTGCCTTTACCAAGTTTCTTTGCAAGTTTAAGTGCAGCTGCGACGTTTGTACCGCTTGAAATTCCGCACATAAGACCTTCTTTACTTGCCAGGTCTTTAGCTGTCTGAATTGCTTCCTCATCAGTTACTATGTAGATGTCATCATATACTTTCTGATTAAGGTTGTCGGGGATAAGCCCGTCGCCAATACCCATTTGCAAGTGAGTGCCGATGTTTCCTCCTGCAAGGATTGCTGCGTTTTCAGGTTCAACTGCCCAGATTGTGATGTCGGGATAGTTTGTTTTGAGAACCTCACCGATTCCTGAGATAGTACCGCCTGTGCCCACACCTGAACAGAAGCCGTGAATAGGCTGAGCAACCTGTTCCATAATTTCAAGTGCAGTATGATATTTGTGAACCGCAGGGTTAGCAGGGTTTGAGAACTGCTGAGGAACGAAAACTCTGGGGTCTTCTTCTGCCATTTTCATTGCAGTTTTAAGACAGTTTTCAATGCATTCTCCGATGTTTCCGTCATCGTGGATAAGCTTTACCTCTGCACCATAGTGTTCAACAAGCATACGTCTTTCTTCGCTTACGCTGTCGGGCATTATTATAACTGTTTTGTATCCTCTTACTGCACCTACAAGTGCAAGACCGATTCCCTGATTACCGCTGGTGGGTTCAACGATGATTGTATCTTTATTTATAAGACCGTCTTTTTCACCCTGTATAATCATATTGTAAGCCGTTCTTGTTTTGATTGAACCGCCTACGTTGAGTCCTTCGTATTTCACGAGCACCTGAGCACTATCCTCATCAACCATATTATTCAGCCTGATGATGGGGGTGCTGCCCATTGCTTCAAGAACGTTGTTATAGATCATCAAATCATTCCTTATATATTGTATAAAAATAATTTTACTATGTTCAGAAAAAATGTCAAGTCTTTTTTGCTTTTATTTTATAAATGTGTTACTATATATAATAGTATCGGAGAGGTGATTTGATGACATATTTTACTTGTCCCGTTTGTGGTGAAAATTTAACAGAACTTGAAAAGGGTGCGGTTTGTCCCAACAGACATTCTTTTGACAAGGCAAAAAGCGGGTATATAAATCTTCTTCCTAATAATTTACCTGCAGGCAATCACGGAGATAACAAACTGATGATTAAAGCCCGTCACGATTTTCTTGAGAAAGGCTACTATCTCCCGTTGAGAAACAGTCTTTGTGAAGTGCTCAGAAAACATACAGAGCAATCTCCTGTGATAATAGATGCTGGTTGCGGTGAAGGTTGGTACACAAAAGGGATTTTCGATTCTTTGGAAACGTCTCGTATGTTGGCGGTGGATATTTCAAAAGATGCTATGAAAATAACTGCAAAAAGAGAAAAGGAAATTAAATGTGCTGCAGCAAGTGTGTTTCATCTGCCTATAGAAGACGGTTGTGCAGATGTGTGTCTTTCTGTGTTTTCACCGCTTTGCGAAGAAGAATTTTTGCGAGTCCTGAAAAAAGGCGGATATTTCGTGTATGTTATTCCGGGAGAAAATCATCTGTGGAGTCTGAAAAAGGCAATTTATGATGAACCGTACAAAAATTCAGTCAAACCTTATGAAATGGAAAACTTTGAGTTTGTGGAAAAAACTTGTGTTGACGGTGTTATGAAAATGAAAAATGCAGAAGATGTTGAAAACCTTTTTATGATGACACCTTATTACTATAAAACCTCACAGGAGGATTCGAAAAAGCTGTTATCTTCTCCACCTGATGAAATCGAGTATAGTTTTGAGATTCTGGTTTTCAGGAAGATAGGTTTATGAATTGACTATGCAATTGAGAAAAGCCACACAGGTGTAAATGCGCCTGTGTGACTTTTTGTTATATAGGTTATTAAATTATCTTTCTTCCTTTTCTTTAGAAGCAAGTTTTACGTATCTTTTGAAGAAGGCTACAGCTTCTTCAAGGGTATCAACAGGACAACATTCATTTGTTGCATGAGTTCTGATAAGGAGTTCTGCACTTACTCTGAAAGGTGAGAATCTGAGAACGTTATCACATATTTCACCGTAATGGTAAGCGTCTGTGCTACCCATTACAAGATATGGAACAACAAAGTTTTTCTTGGGGTCTGTACGGCTGCATATTTCATCAATTGCTCTGTATGACTGTGAATCTTTTGTAGCAAACTGCGAAACTTCTTTACAACCTAAAAGTTCAATGTCAATGTTTTTGTTTTTGACAACTTTTCTGATATGGTTTTCAACGTCTTTAACGCTTGTTCCGGGCATCTGTCTGAAGTTTACCGTAACTGATGCACTCTGGGGAAGAACGTTTGATGCGGGACTTCCTTTTGCCATTGTTACTGCTGTTGTGGTTCTTGTAAGACAAGCTGCAGGTGGAATTTTTTTGCATATTGCAAGGATAATCGGTTTGAGAATTGGTATGTTACAGGTGATAAGTCTTGCAGGATAGCAGACTCTTTTTCCTGCGCTCTTGAAAAGGTCCATCATAAATGGCATAAGTTTTGCTCTGAACTGATGTCTTTCAAGGTCTCTGATAACCTCTGCCAGGTCACCAAGAGCAGAATGTACGGGAGGCTGTGAAGAATGTCCGCCTTTTGCGTGAACTGTGATTCTGTAGTCGCTGTAGCCTTTTTCTGCCATTCCGATACCTGCGATTGTCTGGTCGATAATACCGGGAACTTTGACTGTGAGGAATGCACCACCCTCATCAAGCACGCTGTCAAGTCGTATTCCTCTTGCTTTCAGTGTTTTAACAATGTCAACTGCGCCTGAAAGTCCGTTGTCATTAACTTCTTCATCGTGTGCAAAACACAGATAAACGTCTCTGTCGGGAACATATCCCTCTTCAAGGAGAGTTTCGATAGCCTCCATCACGCATATCAGGTGGTTTTTCATATCGAGTGCACCTCTGCCCCAGATAAACTCACCGTCATTGTGTCCGCTGAATGCAGGATATTTCCAATCATCTTCTGTTCCGGGGGTAACAGGAACAACGTCCTGGTGCGAAAGGAGTGCGATAGGTTTCAGATCGCTGTTTTTACCTTTCCAATGGTAAATCAGACTGGCATCTGTAATGATTTCTTTTGTAAGGTTTTTATGGATGAGAGGATAGGCTTCTTCAAGAAACTCTCTGAACTTCCTGAATTCCTCCCATTCAGTTTCAGCAGGGTTAGTTCTTGCGATAGTCTGAAAAGTCAGTGCTTTGCTCAGGTGCTCTGCAGCTCTTTTTGCATCCGCTTTTTCAGGTTCAAGTGGTGGTCTTTCAAGTTCACTCTTTTTAGGCTTAAAGAAATATGCTTTGATTGCCGTTATGACAATTGCAAGTAAAATTATGCCTAAGATTACTTTCCATACCATGGGTATCAACTCCGTTTCATTATTACTGTACAGATTTTACCATATAAATGTATAAAAATCAAACTTAAATAAGGTGATAATATATAATATTTCGAGAAAAAATTAAATTTGTGCAAATTTTAACAAAAAGTTATTTGATTATATGAGAGAAATGTAGTATAATAGTTGTAATTAAACTTATAAGGGAGCGGTGAGAATGATTACATTGGAAAATCACCTTGGCAAAATAGATATTTGTGAAAACTACTTCCGTAAATTGATAGGTAATGCAGCAACTTCCTGTTTTGGTGTTGCAGGTATGTCTGACGGTAATGTTCAGCAAGGCATCCGTTCAAAGGTTTTCAGCAAACGTTCTTATATTGATAAAGGCGTTGTTGTGAATAAAGATAACGACGGTATTTCAATTGACCTGCACATTGTTGTGACGTACGGTCTTAATATAAGAGCTGTTGTTAAAAGCATAGATGAAAAAGTCCGTTACAGTGTTGAAGAAGCAACAGGTATCAGAGTTAACAAGGTTAATGTTTTTGTTGATGGCCTTAAAGGCGAATAAGATTTTAAGGAGTTTATCTGATGATTAATGGAAAGCTGATTGTTGATGCAATTATTTCAGCATCAAACAACATAAATAATCTTAGAACAGAAGTTGACGCATTGAATGTTTTTCCCGTTCCTGACGGTGATACAGGCACAAATATGTCAATGACAATAGGTGCAGCTGCTCGTGAGTTGAAACATCTCCCAGAGGATGTTACTGCAAGTGAAGTTTTTGATAAAACTGCTTCTGCACTTCTGAGAGGTGCAAGAGGTAACTCAGGTGTTATCCTTTCTCTTATTTTCAGAGGTATTGCAAAAGGTGCAAAAGGCGCAGAAACACTTACAAGTGAAGTTATTGTAAAAGCTCTTGAAAACGGTAAAGATTCAGCTTACAACGCTGTTATGAAGCCTACAGAGGGTACAATTCTTACTGTTATCCGTGAAACTTCAGACAAAATTTCTGCTGATTTTAAAGAAGACAGTTCAGTATCTCCCGAGGATTTGTGGAACCGTGTATGTAAATATGCAGACGAATCACTTGCACGTACTCCTGAAATTCTTCCCGTACTTAAAACAGCAGGTGTTGTTGATGCAGGCGGTAAAGGGCTCCTTTGTATCTTTGAGGGTATGAAGAGTGTTTTCTGTGACGGAAAGGTTATTGACCTTGCAGGTGACAGCGCAAAACCTGTAGAAGTACAGGTAAGAGCAACAAGTGAAGAAAATGTTGACATTAAATTCTGCTATTGCACAGAATTTATCATAGATAAAAATAAAGACCTTAAGGATGGCTCTGCAATTAAATTGAGAGCATATCTTGAGTCAATCGGGGACTGCGTTGTAGTAGTTGAAGATGAGGAAATTGTTAAGGTTCACGTTCATACAAATGAACCCGGCAATGCTATTCAGGCAGCGCTTAAACTCGGTTCTCTTATGAATATCAAGATTGAAAATATGCGCCTCCAGCATGCTAATGCAGAATGGGGTGCAGGTGACAATGTTGAAGATGAATCCGATGTTCCTCTTGCGGAGCCTGAAAAGAAATACGGCTTTGTTGCAGTTGCAGCAGGTGAGGGCGTAATTGAGCTCTTTAAGGAAATTGGTGTAGACAATGTTGTAAGCGGCGGACAGACAATGAATCCCAGTACTGCCGACCTTCTCAAAGCAGTAAATTCAACTGCGGCAGAACACGTTTTTATTCTTCCCAATAACAAAAATATTATAATGGCTGCTGAACAGGTAGCTCCTCTTACATCAAAGAAAGTTCACGTTCTTCCTACAAAAACAATTCCTCAGGGAATTACTGCTATGCTCAACTTTGATGAAAGTGTCCGTTCAAAAGAGAATATGGACAATATGATGGTGGCTGCAAACAGAGTTCAGACA
>JAZRQI010000270.1:0-30410 GCA_045649705.1 Acutalibacteraceae bacterium | reverse complement strand
TTCGAAAACAAAAGAGCAATCTTTTAATATATATATAAATTTAAGAAAGACAAAAATAAAAATAAAGGTGGGTTCCGAATATGGCGGAAGAAAAAAAAGCAAATAAAGTGATAGAAACTGTCGGTGACATAGTTACAGCTGTAATTCTTGTGTTCTCGGTTATTTTTACTGCTTTGACATTGGCATCACTTAAATCTGAAAATGGTTTACCTAACGTTGCCGGTTATTCATTATTCTCTGTTCAGTCAGACTCAATGGAACCTGTTTTCTACACAGGTGACCTTCTTCTTATAAAAGAATACGGTGGAGAAGACCTCGAACCCGGTGATATCATTTCTTTCAGAACAATTGAGCAGGGTCAGTACATTATCAATACCCATAGAATTGTAGAAGCACATGATGTTAGTGGTATTAAAACATACACCACACGAGGTGACAATACTCCCGCAAACGACCAGACTGACGTTGTTGAAAGCGAAATTGTAGGTGTTTATGCTTACAAATCAGAGCAGGTTGACGGCGTTGACAACGGCAAAAGAGTAAAAGGCCTCGGTAAAGCAATTGACTTTGTTAAGGGTACAGGTGAAACCGGCGAAAAATGGTCATGGACTATAGGCGAAGGTACAGACAACGAAAGAAGACTTAACCTTTCATTCCTCTTCTTCATCATTCTTCCTCTTGCTCTCATCTTCCTCTTCCAGATTTACAAATTCATTGCAGCTCTCAACGAGTCAAAGAAAGAAAAGCTTATGGAAGAAGTTGCTAATAATTCAGAAATCTCAGAAGAACTGAAGAAAAAAGCAATTGAAGAGTATCTTGCAAAGCAGGCAGAAGAAGAACTCAAGAAAAAAGCCGTTGAGGAATATCTCGCACAACAAGCTGCTGAAGCAGAAGGTACTAAAGAAGCAGAAGACAATACAGAAAACTAAATTATCAACTGTAGGGGACGATACCCACATCGTCCCGCAAAAACATATATATAATAGAAAGCAAATTTTTTAAAATATTACGAGGTGACGAAAAATGAGCATACTGTTGAACTTCATTCAGGATTTTTTGGGACAGTTCTTTGTAAGCGGTTTTTGGGGAACAATTAAAGGTATCGGTCTCGGTATCGCAAACATCTTCAATATACCTAAATACATAGAAATCTTCAAAAAATATTCATCCAACTTCGGTGCAGGTGAATGGGCTCTTGCAATTCTTTGCATTATCCTTATTGTTGCTGCCCTTGCTGCAATTGCTTTTGTTGTTGCTCTCCTTATCAAAAAATATGTGAGAGTCCGCAAAACTCTTGTTGACCAGGAAGAGCTTCTCAACGAAGTTGGCAACCTTAACCGTGAAGTTATCAAACTTAATATGGAAAAACAGAAAATCCTTGCTATGAAAGTTTCACAGTTAGGCCTCAGACCCGATGAAGAGCCTTATGAGGATATAGAAGAAAAGAAAGAAGAAGCGGAAGCTGAAGTTGACAAAACAGCTGAAGACTACAGCCGTTTCTACAAGCTTACTCAGGTTGACCTTGCTATGAAGGACTATGTTCAGCACGAGTTTGATAACGATATCACACTTCCTGAGTTCTGCGAACGCTTCCGTGACTTCGCTTGTAGCAGACTTGGTCTTTTCTACAATGTTGATACTCTCCGTCTTTTCATCTCAGGCTTTGCAGCTGCAAGACTTATCATCCTTCAGGGTATTTCCGGTACAGGTAAAACTTCACTTCCTTATGCTTTCGGTAAATTCATTCAGAATGACGTAACTATCGCTTCAGTTCAGCCCTCATGGCGTGACCGTACTGAACTTTTCGGTTACTTCAACGAATTCACAAAGCGTTTCAATGAAACAGAAGTTCTCAAGAAAATGTATGAAGCTCGTTTTATGGATGACGTTTCAGTTATTATCCTGGACGAAATGAACATTGCTCGTGTTGAATACTACTTCGCTGAGCTCCTTTCAATCCTCGAAATGCCTTCTCGTGATGAATGGGTTGTTTCACTTGTTCCCACAGTTTGGCCCACTGACCCCGAACTCTTCTTCGATGGTAAATTCAAACTGCCTCCCAATATGTGGTATGTCGGCACAATCAACAACGACGACTCTACTTTCGCCGTTACTGATAAGGTTTATGACCGTGCTATTCCCATCGATATCAATACTAAAGGTAAATATTTCGAAGCACCTCTTACAGATCCTCTTTATCTTAGCTATAAGCATCTTGAAGAACTCTTCGATGAGGCTAAAGCAAAATATCCCGTTTCAGAAGAATCTCTCAAGAAGTTTGCTGAACTTGACGACTATGTTATCGAACACTTCCGCATAGCTTTCGGTAACCGTATTCTTAAACAGCTTAAAGACTTTGTTCCTGTTTACGTTGGTTGCGGCGGTAAGGAAATTGACGGTATCGACTTCATCCTTGCTCACAAAATTCTTCGTAAATTCGAAAGCCTTAACGTTTCTTACATCCGTAACGAAATCGGCGGTCTCATTACTTACCTTAACAAAAACTTCGGTAAAAATAATATGAAGGATTCTAAGGATTACCTTGAAAGACTTCAGAAGCTTATGTAATTTCTCAGGCTTCACAGCACAATTAATCTTCACACAAAAGGAGACGTTCACATATGGGCGAATCATATTTGGATTTATACAATGTCTATAAAGATAAAATGGCTGAAATGTCAGCCGGTAACCCGTACTATGACTTTATGTACGAGGCGATTTCTTCAGGACATAACAATTTCTCTCAATTTAATAGATTCTTTGAAAAGAAAATAGATATCCGTTGGGTTGAGGCTATAGAGCGTTGTATTATGCCTATTGAGAACATTCTCAGAAATCCCCGTAAGTTCATCGTTCAGGAAGAAGAAGTTGTTATTATTGAACGAGCAAAGAAAATCACTACAGAATCAATAAGACATCTTGCTCAGCATACTAATATGATTTCTAAGGTCGATGATGACGGCAGTGTTATGCCCAGCAAAATTCTGAACGTTTTCCGTGAAGAAAGCTATGAAATTTATGAAAACCGTTTCCTGTTTACTCTTATAAAACAGCTTGAATATTTCATCAATGTCAGATATGAAGCTCTTGCAAAAATGTCTGACGATGAAAGTCTTAACTCCCTTAAAATGGAAAGTTCACTCAAAAAGGGTAATGAGCTTATAACTTTTAAGATGGAAATTGCTACCAAATACAACAGCAATGAAGATGTGGACGGTAAAAAAGAAAGATCCGTGATGGACAGAATCAAAAGAATTAAAACTCTTGTTGATGACTTTGTTCATTCTAACTTTATGGTGGAAATGCGTAAGTGTGTTCCTGTCCGTCCTCCCATTATGAGAACAAACGTTATTCTGAAGGACCCTAACTTTAATCAGTGCCTCGGTTTGTGGCAATTTATTCACTCCTATGATGACGTTGGTTATGAAATTAATATCAAAGAATCCGATGATATGGTAAGTGACAACTACCGTGACGAACTTTACGGTGTTCTTGCTTATAACTATATGCTTCTTAAGAAAAACACTGAACCCGATAGAAGCTTCAGAGGCAAACTCAGAAACCGTAAGATTAAACCCAAGTTCCTCAAACGTCTTGCAGAAGAACTTGTTCTTAACTATGATCTGGACGAAGTTGAAATCAGGAAGATATTCATTGATGAAATGAAACTTGCCCAGAAGAAGAAAACTGCCGGTGAACAGAAGATCAGAGAGGCAATCGACCGTGCATTGGCACATGAAAAAGAGCGCAAACGTCTTATTGAAGAAAAAATCAAAGCAGAAATCGAAAGAAAGAAAGAAATCGAGCGTCGAAGAATCGAACGCGAAAAAGCGAGAATCGCTCGCGAAAAAGAACTGGAAAGACAGCGCAAGGAAAGAGAAAGAGCAAGACTCAAAGCAAAGAAGGAAAAAGAGATTGCTCTGGAAAAGGCAAGACGAGAGAGAGAGAAAGAAAAGAAACGTCTTGCAAAGCTCAGAGAAGAGCAGGCAATTGCAGCTGCAAAGGAAAAAGAGCGTATTGCAAAACAGAAGGAAAGAGAACGTATTGCAAAAGAAAAAGCTCTGGAATTGGAAAGGCAGCGTAAAGCTAAAGAAAGAGAAAAAGCCCGTATTGCAAAAGAAAAGGCTCTTCAGCTTGAAAAAGAACGAAAAGCTAAAGAACTTGAGAAAAAGCGCATAGAAAAAGAAAAAGCTTTTAAGCTTGAACTTGAACGTAAGGCAAAAGAGAAAGAAAAAGCAGCAAAGCTTAAAGAGAAAGAAAGACTTGCCCGTGAAAAAGCAGAGCAGGAAGCACGTGAGAAAGCTGCAAAAGAAAAGGAAAAAGCAAGAATAGCTAAAGAGAAAGCAGAGCAGGAAGCTCGCGAAAAAGCAGCCAAAGCAAAAGAAAAGGCAAGACTCGCAAAAGAAAAAGCTGAACAGGAAGCTAAAGAGAAAGCTGCAGCTGCAAGACAGAAGCAGAAGGAAAAAGAACAATTAGCTAAAGAAAAGGCTATTGCTCTCGAAAAAGAACGCAAAGAAAAAGCAAAACAGAGAGAGAAAGAAGCAAAAGAAAAAGCAGTTCAGTTAGAAAAAGAAAAAATTGCTAAAGAACGAGCAAAAGCCAAAGAAAAGGCTGAAAAAGAAAAACAGGCCTTACTTGAAAAAGAAAAGGCAGCAAAACAGAGAGAAAAAGAAAAATTAGCCAAAGCCAAAGAGAAAGCAGAGCTTATTGCTAAAGAGAAAGCTGCTAAAGAAAAGGAAAAAGCAAAGATAGCAGCAGAAAAAGCAAAACAGAAGGCGAAAGAGGCAGAGCAGAAAGCAAAACAGCGAGAAAAAGAAAAACTTGCTAAAGCAAAAGCTGATGCAATCGCAAAAGAGAAAGCAAGAATTGCCAGAGAAAAAGAAAAAGCAAAGTTAAATGCTCAGAAGGCTAAGGAAAAAGCAAAAAATGATAAAAAAACTGCACCTGATGCAGAATAACGATTTGTAAAGCGAAACAACTTTACATAGATGTAAAAATTGTAAAGTTAACATACTTTACAATGAACTGAAAACCTTGATTTTACGAGGTTTTGAGATGCAATTAAAGTTTCAAACTACTTAAATAAAATCGCGTGCGGTACGTGTGGTTTTTAAGAACCCGGGATGAAACTTTTAGAATTTCGGAGGTATTTTAAAATGGACAAAAAATTACTTAAAAGGTTAATAGCCTTGGTTCTTTCCGGAGGGGTACTTATATCCTCTACCGGCGTATACACTGCACTCGCAGCGTCAGAAGAGACAACTACAAGTGAATATACCTCCGCACTTGTTGACTCTGATGAAACTGCAACAAAAGCTCCTGAAACAACAGTTCCCTCAACAACAGAGCCCACTACCTCCGGGACTACTGAGGTTGAGTCAACAACTGAAAATGTAACAGAATCAACGACTGCAGACATTCAGAAGCCTGCAACAACGCAGAAACCCGAATCAACAACAAAACCTCCTGTTATTGAGGAAATTGTTGAAACTCCCTCCAACAACGGTTTACAGTGGGTGGGCGTTAACGGAACAGAAGCGAATGCAGGTACACAGTCCAACCCCTACGCCGTAAGTTCAATTGACCATTTTCTTGCAATGAACAGCGTCCTGAACGACGTTGGTAATGCGAATAAGTACTTCAGACTTACAGCGGACCTTGATTTTTCAGGCTATACAATTGGCTCAGACCTTATAAATGCTCAGGGTCAGACAGGTATGGAGGGTTCTCTTGTTTCTGTTAATCCATCACTTTCTTCTTCAAATATCTTCTTCCATTTCGACGGTAATAACAAAGCAATCAGGAACATTACGATTGAAAATGGCGAATTTTCATCTCTCAGTATTTTCGGTTATGTTAACTCAGCGTCAACTATCGAAAATCTTACAGTAAATGGTGCTACTATCAAGAATACATACTCAGATGCACAGGCAGTCGGTATCATTCTTAAAAATGATGGCATT
Organism: Acutalibacteraceae bacterium; assembly: GCA_045649705.1. Taxonomy (GTDB): domain Bacteria; phylum Bacillota; class Clostridia; order Oscillospirales; family Acutalibacteraceae; genus SIG575. Next base: position 24,447 of record JAZRQI010000270.1, on the reverse strand, counting down.
GTAAAGGATTGTACCTTTACGGTTATAAATCTTGATACATCTGCATCATCTACTAAAGCAGAATCTTTCTATCCTACAGATGATGCATCTGTACGTGTTTATACAGGTACTGCAATCGTAGTTGATAACAATGGTATCATTGACGGTGAAACAGGTTATGACAGCAGTACAGCAGTTGTTAACGCTGAAAACGTAACAATCAACACTTCAAGACCTTATGCAGGTGCTCTCGTTGCACAGAACAGAGGTAAAATCAATAAAGTCCGCGGAGTGTTCATAACAGTAAACGGCAGTTCAACAAACAGTGATTATGTGGGTGGTCTTGTAGGTACAAACATGACTGCAAGAACAAGTTCTTCCACAGGTATATACTACGCTGAAATCAAAATGGATGGCAGAAGCACAAGTGTAAAAGGTGCAGATAAAATCGGTTTCCTTGCAGGCTATAATACAGGCCGTATTCAGCGTTCAACAGTTGTCGGCAGTCACAAGTCAAACGAAAAAGCAACAGCAAATAAATATGACCTTCTTGTAACAGGCGGAAAAGTGGCCGGTGGTATTGTTGGTGAAAATGCCGGTGATGTTCAGCTTTGTACAGCACGTGATATCGGTGTTTATTTTGCCGACAGCGGTAATGATACAATTTATGGTGGTATTGCAGGTAAAACATCATATGGTGTGAGAAATTGTATTGCTACAGGTTCAACAGCAGGTGAAGGTACAGCTCACGAAATCACACGTTACATCGGTGGTATTGTCGGTTACGGTGATACATCATCGAATTTCAGTGTAGAAAACTGTTATGCTCTTGTTAAAATCATCGATTCAAAAGTTCCTCTCGGGGCTATTGTCGGTTACAATGGCGATGCAGCATACAGAAACAATAAAGTAAGAAACGTATTCTATTCAGGCATCATTTCGTCAAGACCTTCACCCGTATCATTCGGTGGAGCAGGTGCAAATGAAGGAGATTTGACATTCTCAAACCCCTATGCAATGGCTTACTATTTAAGAGGAGCTGCAAACACAGTTTCTGCAACTGTGAGTGACTTCGGATTCAGTAATTGGGGAGATGCATCTTTTGAAGTTGAAGGTAACTTCAGAATTTCTGTTGGTTCAGCAAACTCTTATACCCAGACAGGTTCGGGTACAAACTCATTTACCTATAAACTCACTTCAACTGTTACAACAAGCGATAAAACTGTTGTTAACTATGATGTCAACATCACACTTCCCACAGGCATAGGTGCAAGTAAAGAGGCGACAGTTCTCGAAGATGAACCTATGGAGTTCGGAATTCTTAACTCTCAGCATAACAGAGCAACAGGTGCAGGTACTATAGCTTCACCATTCTCTCTTTACTATAAAGATATCAACTTCCTCTATTATGCTCCTGCAGCTCATTTCATTGCATCCGCTGACGCTACAACTACATGGTCAAGTAAGGACTACACAGTTCCTTCAGCAACATTCTGGGGTTTAGTTGATTTCAACGGTAATATAACAGTAAAATATGAGCAGAATGCAACACCTCTCTTCAGGGGTATATATGGTTCAAGAAACGATTCTTTGGTAGTCAATGATGTAAATACCCATAAGTCATCAATTGATAAGGATGTCGCTGCAAACCTTACTAACGGTGTTGTCAGAAATGTCAAGTTCGAAATCGGTGTTTCAAACATATCTGCGATTATGGGTAACATCTGTAACGCAACGGTTACGAATGTTACTGTTGGTTTTGCACAGGACAATATTGCTGTAACAGCAACTGAAAGTAACACGGGTCTCTTTGCAAAATCAGTTTACGGTGACAGTTATGTATATGGTTGTTACATCGACGGTACACAGTCAAACCAGTACAAGACATCATCTTTTGACAGCGTCAGCGGCTTTATCGGAACAGTTGATGCGGAAAAAGCTATTATTGACAACTGTGGTGCCAACTTCATTATTGCTTCTGAAAAATCAGGTGCAACAAATTGTGCAGTGTTTATCGGAAAAATTAAATCTCTCAGTGGCGGTTATATTCAGAACTGCTATGCTTCAGGCGGTCTTATAAATTCAGGTGGTTCATTCAACTCATCAAACTGTTATATTTTCGCAGGAAGTATTGATTCTTCGTCAACACAGATTCATAACTGCTACTTCTCACCCTCATACTATTATGCTAACAATAAGGGTGTTTCACTTGGTATCAAATCAGGTTCTTTCACAGGTAGCTGTAAAGCATGGTCATTCACTCAGATGAACACATCAACCCAGCTTTGGGGAGATATCACAATTAAAGTTACTGCACCGGACGACACAGCATATCTTACAACTATAGAGAATCTGGACAGATTCGATGTTTTAACTTATGAGTCAAGTTCACTCAGTTTAAGCAGTTATTTTGAAGCAAAGGCAGTTTCAAGCAGTGCAACATTGACTCTTGGAAGATTTAACTGGACATATGACAGATTAAGTGTATCTTATACATTTGTAGGTGATCCGGGTGCAAGTGCCACCATCACAACAACTCACAAAGCTACAGGTCTTGTTGCAAAACTTACAGTGTTCAATTCATCAGACCTTGAAATTGATGCTGATGGTTACTATCTTATCAAAACTCCCGTTGACCTTTATTATCTTTCAACTAATCAGCTGAAACTTAAGCCAAACTCAACGGACCATATGTATCTGAGTGCGACATCAAAAATAAAGTTGGCTGCAGATATTGATATGACAGGTCATACCATTGAACCTATCGGACAGTCAGTAGCTTTCAAAGGTGAATTTGTGGCAGGGCAGGATACTGACGGAAGATATTACACAATTTCAAACCTTACCTTTAACCAGGATAACCTGGACCATGCACTTTTCGGCAATGTCCAGGGTGCAACAATCAAAGGTATTCATATCGATAGTGCAAGTATCAACGGTGCAGCATATACAGCGGCACTTATCGGTACAATTCAGGACTATGCGCTTGTTGAAGATTGTAAAGTTACAAATTCAAACATAAGCGGTACAAACCATGTTGGTGCAATTATCGGCGGTATTCAGAAAAAAGATGATGCAGAAGGTTCAAAAATAACTGAAATTATAAATTGTACTGTTGAAAACACAACAATTACATCTCCGAAAGCAGAAAAAGAACACGCATATATCGGTGGTATTATCGGCGGTGTTGATGCAAATAATCAGAACAATACACGTGCAGCACAGATTTCAGGCTGTAAGGTAACTGACTGTGAAATTTCATCAAAAGCTTACGGTATCGGTGGTATTGTAGGTTATGCACCTAATAACAATAATACAATAACATCCTGTACAGTTACAGGAACAAATCTTACATGTACAGGCGTAAATGGTATTACATACGCATCATTGGGCGGTATTGCAGGTCTTTTCGGCGGTTCATCAATTTCAAATTGTACAGTTGTTGACTCAACAATCACCGGTGAATGTGCTGCAGGTATTGTAACACGCCTTACAAATGCATCAGGAACAACTTCGACTGTTTCTCAGTGTACGGTTACAAATTCAACTATTACATCTGGCGATATCGCAGCTGGTATTTTTGCTCAGGTTAGTGTTTTTGCAGCAGTACAAGATTACTACGGAGAAAAGGTTATTGACAGCTGTAAAGTATCTGCTGATACAACTGTAAAAGCATTGGTTGCAGGTGGTATTGTAGGTAATATTCAGCAGTTCAGTACAGGAAGCATCACAATTTCAGATTGTACAAATCTCGGAACAGTAGAAACAACCGGTAAAAAAGGTTCACAGATTGATGCTGCAGGCGGAATTATCGGTAGAATTTCATCAGGTATGGGAACATCAGGTGTTCTTATTACGGGATGTCTTTCAAATGGTATAGTTAAAGGTAACTCTAATCTTGGCGGTATAATCGGTACAAATCTTGCAAATGCACATACAGGTGCAAACGAACTGATTAAGAATTGTTATGTATCAAAGAATGCTGAATTTTCCAGCAAAAACCTTGCTGTTTCAAAAGGTATTATTATAGGTTTCGTGGGTACAGGAAACAGAGATAATGTTTCAGTTCTTGCGAACAACGTTGTTTATTCATCAATTGACATTCGTGAACCTCTTTATGGTAATGTGGAAGCAACTGCACAGACAGGTGGCGGCTTCGATATGAACCTTGGTGCAGACCAGACAAAGGGTATTACGATAGATTTCACCACAACAATTGCTTCAGCGTCAACTAATCAGAAGAACGGCTTTTACCCTGTGTTTGCACACGCTATAGTAGGATATACTCCTGAAATGATGGGTAACACAAATGTTGTTGAAATCAAACCGAAATTTTCTGTAGGAAGTAAAACCTTTGACGGATACGGTAAAGTTCTGCCTTCCTATGTCTATAAAGGTACTACATATACTTTGGCACGAACAATGCCGGCTCTTGGTGCGACAACGGTTCCTCGTTTTTCTGTAGGTAACCTGCCTTCTCTTACAGGTACAGATGGCAAAGCTTTTGCAGTTCCGTCACAGAATGTATTTTCAACAACTGTAAGCAAATCAAAGATTCTTGTAGGTTGTTCAAATTCAACCGGTACAGCAAGTGCAACATACAACAAACTGACTGATGTATCAATCCAGACCTTTGATAAAAAATGTAACGCAGTAGTCAAAACAACATATACAGGTGTTATCAACGGTGAAACAGTTACATTTGATGTCGGATTCACTGTTATAGTAAACGGTACTCACGCTTTTGATGGTACAGGTGCTCAGAACGACCCCTTCGAGATTTATACAGCTGAAGACCTTCTTGCAATCAAACAGCATCGTGATGGTCGTTATGCAAATGATGACTATGCTTCAAATCTCGGACATTATTATGAAGCATATTACAGAGTTCATGCTGATATTGATATGTCAGAAGAACTGTCAGAACAAGGCAAGTCATTTGCTCCCATCGGTACAGCAGACGATCCTTTCAGAGGGCATATTTATTCAAGGTCAGGTTATCAATATACAATCAGTAATATGTTGATAAATAGACCTACTCAAACAACAGATTATGCTTATGGAACCGAAAATGATGATGTAGAGATTTATTCAGATGCATTTGGTGTGTTCGGTTATACAGACGGTGCTGAAATTTTAAATCTCAGCTTTGAAAACATAGCATATAGTTCAGTTTCATCAGCAAGTAACGGTTTCCTTGGTGTAAAAACAGGTTCTGTTGTAGGTGTGGCTGAAAACACAACAATCCACAATGTTGAAGTTATAGGCGCAGTTAATATTGAAATCAATGGTTCATACGGCGGTAGGGCAGGTGCAATCGGCGGTATTGTCGGTGAAGCCAAAAACAACGTTGTTCTTACAGATGTTGCTGTAAGAGGTGTTGACAGTGATAACCCCGTAAGTCTTCAAGGTTTCTATCAGGTCGGCGGTATTGTGGGTGCATCAGTAGACACAACAGGCACTTCAATTACAAATGCAGTTGTTGAAAACGCTGACATCATCAATCTCGCAGATTCAGGTACAGGTATTGCCGGTGGTATTGCTGGTCAGTATTCAGGAATAATTACCGGTTCATCTGTTGCAGATGATGAAGGCAATGTTACAGAGACACGTGTAAAAGTTAACAATGTAAAGGTTACAGGTGTTGTTGCCGGTGGTGTTGTAGGTTCAGGTAACATCAATAACGCATCCTCAGGCGAATATGACCTTACCATTAAAATGACAGATGTAACTAACACAACTGTTGAGGTAACAAGCGGACTGAGAAATAATCCTCAGACCGGTTCAATCGGTGTTGCCGGTGGTATTATCGGTGAAACCCGTGAAAGTTACCACTATCTTATTGAAGATTGTAAAGTTGAATCTTCAACATCCGTTATATCAGGTTACTGTGCCGGCGGTATTGTTGGTAAAGCATTGAATAACGGTAGCGGTTCTTTCCAGGCAGAAACATCATTATTGATCAGGAACTGTTCATCACAGGGTAATGTTCAGCAGCTTAATGTTGTTGTATCTGAATATTCGGGTATTTCTGATGACGTAAAACGTGTAACAGGTGCAGGTAGCATAATTGGTGTTATAGCAACAACTGCAAATGTTATGAATAAAGAAACAAATGCACCGCAGATTCAGATTACAGACACAATATCAGGTGGTACTGTTTCAGGTACATTCAACGTCGGTGGTATTATCGGTGAGTTTGCAACAGTTCAGGCAAAACTCAATGAGATGACTGGTCCTATTGTTTATGACTGTGTTGTTACGGCAAAAATCACAACACCGCTTAATATGAGTGCATCTGAGCGTTTTGGTGTTCTTCTTGGTTCAATTGAAGGTAACCAGAAAAACGAAAACAATCCCAATGCGCAGGATCCTGCTGTTCAGGTTCCATTCCCGGATCAGGACTCACATGGTGCTACAGTTAAATACGCATCAAGAATTTTTGATAAGATTTTCTATTCATCATATACTGCAGGTAATTACAATCTGTATGGTATTTCTGTTGTGAAGAACTATTCAGTTCCCGATGATTGGGATTATGCAAATGGCTTTGCAGCAGCGGAAGCACTCTCAGTTTATGCAGATGAAAACAGTGGTGTAAATAAGACAATTTATGATGTAAACCAGGTAATGTATAACTTTGAGTCTCCCACAGACCATTCTATAACAAAACTTCCCGTCAGTGTTGTTATGGAAAAAGTCGGTGAGTACAAACCTGAGAATTTCTATCAGTGGTTTGGTGCAGGGGAATATAACTTCTCAGATGACTTTATTTCACTTCTTGAAGCTAACGATGGCTCAGGCGATCCCTTTGGTTTCACTATCGCAGGCAAAGATTTCACACTCGCTGAAGACGGTGTTCAGTCTGCGGACAAAACAATCTTTGAAGTAATTCCCAACCCGGATGCTTCTTTGGGTGTTGACGTTACAAAGAAACCGTATAAGATTACTGTTAAGAAGTTTGATACAGCAGACCTTGTGTTTACTTATACAAACGGACTCCAGATAGGTATTCCCATCATATGTGGTGTTAACTTTGACGGTGATGGTTCATCAGAAAACCCCATTCAGGTTGCAAACGCTGATATTTTCTATCACATTGTAAAAGTTCTTCCCTCATATTCATTTATTCAGACAGCAGATATAGACCTGTCAGACCAGACAAAATATCCTGTAACATCAACTGCACAGTTGATTGAAAACTTTACCGGTACTTATAACGGTCAGGGACACACAATTACAGGTCTCACAGCAAATATCGATTCAGCAACAACTCCTGTTGGTATTTTCGGTAAAGTTTCAGGTCAGCATCTGGATGAAGAAGGAAATGTAATTCCTAATGTTAAAGACCTTACTTTTATTGACTGTACAATAAACAGCGGTGATACATCAGCAGGTACAGGTGTGTTTGCAGGTGCAATCACAGATGGTGCAACTATTTCCAATGTTAAGGTGCAGGATTCAGTTGCAACATCAAATCTCGGTACAGTAGGCGGAATCGCAGGTACAGTTTCAGGTGCAACAACACTTGAAAACGTTGAGGTAACAGGCAGTACGATAACTGCATCAGAAGGTTCAGCAGGTGGTGTTATCGGCACAATCACTGAGGATGCAGTAACAGTAATTGCTCCAAAAGTTGCTGATACAAAAGTTACATCAGGTACTGTGTCAGGCGATAATTTCGCAGGTGGTGCAAATGATGAAGATATCGCAGGTGGTATCGTAGCACAGGCTCTGGGTACAATCACAGGTCCCGCACCCACAACTGGCGAAGATGATAATATTATTTATACAAATGCAGTTGAAAACGTAACCGTTCAGGCGTTTATTTCAGGCGGTGCAGTCGGTTCAGTCTATAAAGATATGTCTTCTTCTGCATATGACACTCAGTATGTTCTTAATATGAGCGACATCAGCGTTGCAGAAACAAACGTTGTTGCAAAAACAATTGATACAACAAGAACGGGTGTTTCAGGTGCAGGTCTTCTCGGTCTTGCAAGAAACAAAACAGAGGTTCTTCTTGATAATTGTTACGTTGCAAAAACAACAAAAGCATCAGTTGTTGCCGCATCAGGTTATCAGGCTTACAGTGCGGGCGCAATTGCTTATGTAACACAGGATGTAACAAAACTCAGCATAATTGATACTGAATCATATGCAACAGTTTCTGCTGCAGAAGCAAGAAATGATGGTACAGTTTATGCCGCAGGTCTTGTAGGTTATATCGATTCAACGCCTACAAAGGCATTTGACCTTAATAATCTCAGATTTGATGGTTCAGTTGCTGGTGGTAAAATTAGCGGTAAGGCAATGAATACATTTGTTGCAGGTGTTATCGGCGGTTTAAATGAGAATATTACTTCTGAAATCGCAGATGAGTTCTTTACAAATGGTGTAATCAGTGCAACTGTTGAAAATATCGATGGTACATCATCAAACGTTACAATGAAACCCGTTCATCGTTTCGGTAAATTTATTGCAGGATACAAGGATGAAGTCTTTGTTGCTGATAATTTTGCAACCTTGTTTAAAGATAACTACTATTCAACATATCCTCAGAATATTTCATTCTTCTCATCAGAAACAGGGGAGAGTGCTTATGAAAATTCTATCACTGAGGAAATGTTCAAGGATATCAATATTCAGGGCAACCTTATAATTGCCGATGAATTTGAATCAAGCTGGAACAGTGTTGCGATTACAAAGAATATCGGTTCGTCAACATTGCTTTATGCAAAACTCGATCTTTATTCAGAACTTCCCTACGGTAGTAAGGATGAAAACGGCGAATTTACAAAAGTTGCCGAAGCAGCAGGTGGTTTCAGACTTGAGGCAATAGAAGGTGAAGGCTGTATTGACCTTGAAGGAAGTATTATTGAAACTGACCCCGGCAAATTCCAGCTCACAGTTAAACCGACAGATTATGGTGCAGAAATGCTTGTGGCAGAATACACTTGCGGACTTGAAACAACTGCACAGATTATCTCTGTTGAAATCAAGGGTACAGGTGCCCAGGATGACCCGTTCCTTATCAGTACTCCCACACAGTTGAGAGTCGTCGGATATCTGGCAAAAGGTAACTGGTATTTCAGACAGATCAATGATATTGACCTTTCAGATTCTTACAATCCTAACGGCACAGATACTGACAAGTTTATCCATAACAACAGTAATAAGTTCTATGCTCCTATCGGTTCAGATAAAGCACCTTTTGATGGTGTATATGACGGTCAGGGTTATAAGATTACAGGTCTTAAGTCAAACCGTTCGGGAGAAGACAACATAGGTCTCTTCGGCGTTGTGGCTCAGAACAGTGAGTTTATTGTTCCTACAATTATGAATGTTCACCTTGAACTGATGCCTTCCGATACAGCAAATGCAAACGGTATTGTAGGCAACACCAACGTAGGTGGTATTGTAGGTAAAATCTCAAACGGTATTGTTAAAAACTGTTCAGTAACAATCGGTTCTGTAACAGGTAAGAATAAAACAGGCGGTATAGCAGGTGACCTTACAGACTCAAAGATTATTAACTGCTTTACACAGAGTGATGTAAATGCTTTTGGTAATTCAGGTTCCTACTCAGGCGGTATTGCAGGTTATGTGACAAGTGCAGGAAACGGTTCAGAAATTTCAAGTTGTTTTGCATCAGGCAGTGTTTATGCAACTCCTTCATCTGCTGATAATGATAAGTCAAACTCAGCAGGTATTGTAGGTTACATTTTAAATGCAACAGGCTTTGCAATCTATGACTGTCTCTTCACTGGTACAACAGCAAGCGGTTATGGTATTACAGCCGGTAACGGTCTTTTGGATGTAAATTATTCAATTACCGATTGTATTGACGCCGGTCAGAACGTTGCAATGACAAGTAATATGTTTAGCAGAATTGAAACTGCCGTTGCACCTTCAACAACTCTTAAGTCAACTAACGTAAGTAAGAGTGGCGTTTATTACGATAATGCACTTCTTAAAATCAACACAACAGATCATCCTGATTCAAGTACAGGAGTAACAGGTTTACCAACATCCAAGCTTATTGATGCACATACAGTAGCCTTGGGTGACGGATTGAAAATAAGTGCAGGATATTATCCTGTTCCCGATGTTTCAGAAATTACTGTAACAACTTATACTGAAGCAGGAACACCTGTGGAAACAGTCACAAAAACCGACCCGTATTCAGCAGCTTATGCACGTTTCCTTTCAGCTCCTGTTATGACAAGTGAGTCTGAGGAATGCAATGATATAAACGATCCGTCATTTGCATACGGTAAAGGTCTTGTATATCCCGTAACACTTCTCACAAAAATTGATGATAACAAAGTTGTTTATTCTTCATCAATCTTTGATACAACCGATACCGTTGCATATCCTGAAGGTTTCGATACAAAACTTTACGGTATAGGTGAAAACAAAAACGTTGACCTTCTCTTTGAAGATAAAACCACAGGTTACACAACTGTTTACAGAAATATCTTTGATACAACAAAGAATATTGTAAACAAGACAAATGTGGGTGTGAATATCACAAAGAACACTTATGTCAACGGTGGTGCAGCATCAGGTAATGTATTTGCAAACGGTGAAGCATATTATAACACTCAGGTTCCCGTGATTTTTGCAACTGCAGAAATAGGCGGAATCAATGTTCAGAGAGATATCAAGATTCCTCTCAGTTACGGTTCAACTTACTGTATAGCAACACAGCGTCAGCTTTATGCTCTCGGTAAGGCAGACTACGAACTTGAGGAGAACACCAAATTCTCAAACTATTACGGTTCTACATATAACTACAAACTGATTACAGATATCGATTGCGGTGACAATGAAACATTGTTTACACCTATCGGCTCTGATGTTGATTCAGGTTACACAGGTCAGTTTGACGGTAGCGGTCATAAGATTTCAAATCTTAAGATTCAGCAGACAGGTAATGACTATGTAGGTATGTTCTCGAAGATTTCTAAGGACTATAACCGTAACGTTGACCCGTACATCAAGAACATTACTCTTGAAAATGCAACTGTTGTTGCAACAAGCTCAACTTCAGGCGGTCAGTCAACAGGCGGTAACTACGTAGGTACACTCGTCGGTCACGTGAAAGGTGAGTTTGTAACTATTGAAAACTGTCATGCAATAGGCCACGCAGAATACGACGACAAGGGTAACATTATTTCCGATTCTGTAAAAGGTACAGTTTCAGGTGAGGGTTCTTATGTTGGTGGTCTTATAGGTAAAGTTGACTATCCCTCAGACAACATAATAAGTTGTAGTTCTTCAGTAACAGTTTCAGGTTCTAAAGATGCCGTAGGCGGTCTTATCGGTGAATCAGGCGGTACAGTTTCATCTTGCTATGCAACAGGCAATGTTGTCTGCGATGAACTTACAAACGGTAACATCTGTGGTGTAGGCGGTCTTATCGGTATTATGTCAAATGGTACTGTTACACAGTCCTTCGCATCAGGTAATGTTGAAGTTAAGGCTTTTGACACTGATAACAGATATAATCAGGTTACAAAAGGACAGTTCGGTATCGGCGGTTTCGTTGGTTATGTTGCAGAAATGAAAGACCCCATTACACAGGCTGACATAACAGGCAAGGTTATTACAGAATGTTTCAGTGGCGGTAACGTAGCATTCGGTACAGCAAATAACACTTCAAACATCAAACCCAATAGTGACACAGTAATTGTTGGTGTGGGCGGATTCAGTGGTATCAACTGCGAAGCAATTGCTCACGGATATTCATCAGCTGCAGTCAAGGCAACGTTCGGTAATATTTACAATGCCAATAACATTTCAACCTACGGTGTAGGTGTGGGTGGTATTGCTGGTGTTGCACTTGCAGGTATATCAGATGTTTACTCATCAGGTTCGGTAGCTCCTGCTTACACATCACGTGATACTACTCAGGGCACTCGCTACTACGGAGTAGGCGGTACTGTAGGTACAAGAATGAACTCAAATGCAACTTGTGAGTATTGTTACTACGACAGTTGGACAAATACAGACCCGAATCTTACTTCAATCGGTGACAGAGCAGATGATAACACTGCAAGGTCACTTTCCACAACAGATCTTACACGTGGTAAGAAGCCTTCAATCGGTATCTGGTCAGAATATTGGGGATACACACCCAGTGCATACCCGTATCTGAAGAACCTCCTTACTGAGGATGCAGATGAATACATCAAAACAAACTCAATTCTTTCTGTTGTCTGTGTAAACGTAGCAGATGACGACGTTTCAGCAAAAACAGGTGCAGGTGTTACACAGGCTCTTACAGTTCCGTCAAAGTTTGAGTACACAGATGATAAAGGTCAAACAATTACTTATAACCTTGACTGGGCAGGTGCAACACTTGAAGGAAACCTTGCTGCTATTAACAGAAAACAGAATGTTCGCGAATATGTTGACGTTGTGGCACAGGTAAGGGACTACGAAGAGTATGCGACACGTACATACAGCCGTCTGTGTGCAGATATGAAGGGTACATTCGAACAGCCCTATCTTATCGGTAACGAAACAGACTTAGCTCACGTGAATATGACAGCAAAAGAACTTGAAACTGCAATAGAAGAGTATGATGGCTTCTATGACCAGTGGGCAACACCTCTTGGCGCTGGCGGTGAACAGGTGGAAGGCATAGTTCACTATCAGCTTATGTCAAATGTTTCAGTGAAGAATGTACGTAACATTCCCGCAGCTCCTGCTACTTACACATACTCTGTGAAAGATGTAGACGAAAGCGGTAATGAAACAACAATTGATAAAACACTCAATTACCAGGGCTTTATGCTCAAGGGTAACGGATATTCAATCAAGGATGTAAAGACAACAGGTTATTACTTCAAGAATGTTGATGAAAACTCAACAATCAGTAATATCATCTTTGAAAACTTTATATTCACAGGCGGAGACTCTGCACTTATCGGTACAAATAACGGTCAGCTTATTGACGTGTTTGTTAAGTCAACAATGAGTGATGCAAGTGAAAACGTTGCAGGACTTGTTCATACAAACAATGGTAAAATTGAAGGTTGTCTTGTAGATGCCACAGTGGGCGGTGTGACAGGCAATGCAGGTATAATGGCTGTTAATAACAGCGGTACAATCCTGAATTCAGGTACAGCAGGTTCACTTGCTACATCTGATGGCGGTGTTGTCAAGAATATAGGCGCATTCGTTGTAACCAACACAGGCTCAATCAGTAACTCATTCTCAATGGCAGATATTGATGTTCTGGCAGAAGAAAATGCAGATGTTCAGCTTGTTTCAGGTTTTGTAGCAACAAACGAAGGCAAAATTGACGGTGTTTACACAAGGTCATCACTGAGTTTTGTAAACGAACCCAAAGCTTCAACAACAATAGCATCTCTTGTAGGTAACCTTACAAACGGCAATGCTGATGCAGTGACAAATTCTTATGCTGCAGGTCTCCTCGGATACTATAACGAAACTCAGGATTCAATCCTCTTCGGTACAGTTCCAGCAGGACAGGCGAAACTTTCAAGTGTTTATGTTGATAAATCACTTGCAGGTGAAAAATCAGCAAACAGTTACAAATATTCTGCTTCACTTTCAAGTTTGATGAGTATGCAGTATATGCCCGATACAATGAAGTATGATGCAACAAACAATCCTGACGGTAAGTTTGTGACAGGCGAGCAGACAGAGTTTGTTCTTCCTCAGCTTGCATCAATTCTGAATGCTGAAAATGATATGGTTGTTGATGAAGACGGTAACCTCATTTATGTTGATACTGCGACTAATACAACCTACACACTCTTCACAGAAAACGATGAAGAGGGTAATACTGTAAGAAAGTACAGATGCTCAGACGGCAACACTTATTATGCAGATGAAGTTGATAACGTAGTTGATGAAAATGGAACAGAAATTATTAAATTCAATGAACTCAAACTTCAGTATTCAGTTCTTCTTGAAAACAAAACGATTATCAGAAACTACGATGTAATCAAAGCATATTCGAAGATTTCATCAATGGCACTCAAAACTGCACAGAGTCAGTATGCAGACAGACTTTCACCTGACTCATCAGATGCAGAGGCTAACACTCACGGTGCAAATCTTAATTCACAGTTAAGTACATCAACAGACGTACAGTTTGCTCCGGTTTCTGATAAAAACATAATAGGTATTTTCGATGCCACACGTAAGTTGCAGACAAACAACACTGCAGGCGGAGAGTCAATAAGAGTAAACTATAAAAATCCCATTGAACTTTCACGTGGTATGGAAATCAATCCGGAACTTCTTATTGATGTTGCGGTAAGCAATGCGGCTTTACGTCAGCTTAACCCCAACTTCTCTGATGGTATCGGTACTGCTGATAAACCCTATGTAATAAGTAACGCAGCATCGCTGCAGACACTTCATTACTACGGTACAGAAAGCGACCTTTACTTCGTTCTCGGTAACGATATTGATATGTCAGGTATTGATGATTTCCAGATTCATATCTTTACAGCTCATCTCAATGCACCTGAATCAACAACAAACGATGAAGGAAAGTATGTAATCAAAAACTTCACATCAACGAAGGGTGAAGGTGGTCTGTTCGGCAGAATCGAAAACGGTGCAGTAGTCAATAATGTGGCTCTTACAGGTACAGTTACAGGTTCAGAACAGTATACAGGTGCTCTTGCAAACATCATTGATGGTGCAACAGTTACTAACTGTGTTGTTTCAGCAGATGTAACTTCAACTGCTGTAGCTGATGAATACAGCACTCCGGCAACAGGTGTTCTTGCAGGTCGAGTAACAAATACTTCTCATATAAGCGGTATTGTTACAACAGGTAATGTAACTGCAACAGCAGGTGCAGTCGGTGGTGTCGTAGGCTTTGCAGAAAACACAGCAATGAGCGAATTTGTTTCAACTGCAAATGTTGGTGAAGGTACAGAAGTTGCAGGTATTATCGGTACAATAGGTGAGAATGCAACACTTACAAATGCACTTTACGGCGGCAAAGCAGCAAGCGGTAAACCTATCGTAGCAAGTGTGACAGACCCGTCAAGAGTTACAAATGCTTACTATGATAAACAAATCAATAACGGCATTGAAGAAGGTACAGTAATAGGTGAAGGCAAAACATCTAAAGAGTGCGAAACAGTATTTGACAGTGCTGTTGACTCAGAGGGCAATCCGTTGTTTGCATCAATTGGTAACGGATTCTATCCCGTACCTGCAGAGATGTCAGGCAATACAACATCTTATGATGCGGTAACAGCATTTGCAGCAAACATAATGACCTTCTACTTAGGTTCAAGCCGAGGCGAAATAGGATTCTACACATCAATGCAGTTTGCAAACACAGTTGCAACATCAGAAATAACTGCTGTTGAGGAATTGGGTGAGGGTTACTTCACAATCGATAAAGTAGGCAGTGTTTATGTTGTGAAAACTGCAAAATATAATGAATCTAAGAACCCCGCAATTGTTCTTACACTTGAAAACGGTGCGAAGAGAACAGTACATCCCGGTCTTGTAAGAAACGCTAACGTATCTTACACAATCACAAATTCATCAGACCTTGATGTAAATGGTAAACTTCTTGGCGTTCTCCTTAAGAGCGTTGTAAGTAAAACAAGCACAGACTCAGTCAACGTGCTTAACGACTTCACATCAGAAATCGGCATTGAGCAGACGGTTGACGCTCTGGTTATCGCAGACGGTATGGACGGATTCTATGTTGGTGAAATGTTGCCTGACGGTTATGAGTACAAGATAACAGCAACACTCAACGGTGAAGCTATTGATGAAAGTGCTATAACCAAAGAAGACGGCATTTATGGAACATTTATCAAACTTCCCACAACCGGTGAAGGCGATATTCAGACACTGGTTGAATTAACACTCGATATTGTAAAATCTGATAAGCCTTGGGGTGTAAATTCAGTCAGAAACATTCTCTGGTAATAAGAGACAAAGAAAACTAAAGCAGGGGAGAATTTGAAAATTCTCCCCTGCAGAAAAGAAAAAACAGCAAAGAGAGGTAAGTAAAATGGCTAAGATGAAAGATAAAAACTCTGCCAAAAGCCTGGCAATGGTACTTATTACAGGTTTGACTTTGGCAGCAGTTACTCTTTGCTGGTTTGCAATTATGGACAGAAGCTCGGTGGAGAAAATCAAATCAAGTGTAGAAAACACTGAGTCATCCCTGGCAAGTATTTATTACGGTGCAGATGCAACCGGTGAAATAGCAATAACTCCCGGTGCTATCAAGCAATATATCAAGGTTCAGGATAATCCGATACTTCTTGAAAATATGATTCCCGGCGCAGAATATACCTATATGGCAAAATTCTCATCCGTAAAAAGAGGACAGACAATGTCTCTGACTCTGGAAGGAATTTCAAATACAAAAGGTGACCTTATGTCATCAGTCAGATTAAATCGCAGAGCATCAAAAATGAACGGAGACAATGAAACGCTAAGAGATAAAGCAGCTGAAATCTCTCTTTCTGTTGCAGACGGTGATGTTTTCAAATATACATTAACACAAGCTGATGCTAACGGTGAATATGCAATATTTTACACCTTAAAAATTACAGAAGAAACAAAAACAGATAAAGGCAATTTGTCTATTGAAATTACAAATGTAAATGCAATAATAAGTGATGTATAATGAAAATTTTTAAAAAAATAGTATCTTTTTTCTCAACAATAATTTTTATAATATGTTTGATTCTTATGGCGATTGTCATTATGACACCCAAAGGAGAAAATGGTTCAAAGGTAGTCAACATAGCAGGCTACAGCATAATGTCTGTTCTTACAGGCAGTATGGAGCCTAACTATAATGTTGGCGATATTGTAATAGTCAGGAAAACAAATACAGATGAGTTAAAGGTGAAAGACGTTATCACGTTCTATTCATCCGACCCTGATATGCAGGGACAGATTGTGACTCATCGTATTAACGATATAATTGAAGAAAACGGTGTTACAAAGTTTGAAACAAAAGGCGATAATAATGAAATCAAAGATGCCGATACTGTTTCAGGCGATAAGGTAATCGGTAAGGTTCAGGGTAAAATACCCTATGTAGGAAAAGCTGCAACATTTATGCAGACAAACAGATGGGCATTTTTCCTGATAGTTATACTTCCTATGCTTGTTATTATGGCATTTGAAGTGAAAGATATAATTTTAATTGCACGTAGCGGTGACGATGATGAAAGTGAAGCAGATAATCAGTAACATTTTTACAGGTATTATAGTATGTATTTCAGTGGTGCTGATAACTGTGGGTATGATACCGAAGCTTTCTTCTTATGAAGGCTACTATGTATCTTCAGACAGTATGTCACCTGCAATCAATAAAGGTGATCTGGTCTTTACAAAAGAAGTCAGTTTTGAAGAGATTCAGGTGAATGATGTGCTTACCTTTACCGTAGAGGGAAGTAATAAGTGGTATTCACATCGTGTAATAGAAATTAACACAGAAGAAAAATCATTCAGAACAAAAGGTGACCACAACAATGTGGCAGACCCGGGACGTATGTCTTTCGATTCAGTTGTGGGCAGGGTAGAGAAAAAAATCCCATTTATAGGTTTTGTTCCTCTTGCACTTTCGACAACGGTGGGTAAAGTTGTTCTCGCTGTGATTTGTGTTTTGTATATAGCAGTTGAGGTCGAAAATACTGCCTCAAAAAAACGTAAGAAGGAAGGTTAACAAGGATGAAAAAGAGAATACTTTGTGCAATACTTTCCCTGGTGGCAGTATTCAGTATAGTTGGCTTTGAGGCAACACAAACCTGGTTCAGCGGTGGCGAAATGAAAGGTCAGGTGCTTAAATCAGGCAGTCTGAACTTTACAGCTTCAGGAGACCTTGCTCTCAAAGATGAGAATGCACTTGTTCTTCCCGGTGAAACGCTGGAACTCAAGGAAGCTATTGTAATTACAAATACATCAACAATTGATACTGAACTTCGTATCCGTGTTGAGTGTACATATGATGGACAGACAGAGACATTCCCTTGGATTGAGTTTGTAAATGACGGTGACAGTAAATGGTATGTTGACGGTGACAGCGGATACATCTACTACTGTCCTAACGGAAAAAATAATGAAAACAGACGTATTCCTGCACCCGAAATTCCTGAAACTACAACTATTGCTGAAACTACAACCGTTGAGAGCGAAGAAGCAACAACTGTTGAGGGTGAAACCACAACAGACGGTGTTGCAGTAATTGATTTTGAAAACCCTGCAGATAACGAAATTCCTCTTGCAGGAACAATAAAAATCAGCGGTAAAGTGCCTATTGAATTGCAGAGCAAGAAAATGACGATCAGATTTATACTTGAAGCAAAACAGGCAGATTTTATGGAATGGCAAAATTTCTACAATGAAGCTGGTTTGCCCACCACAACAACTACAACAACTACAACAACTACTACAGCAGTACAAGAATAATGAAAAAGATAATCAGAGTTTTAAGAAATGCATTTTGTGTGCTTGTGGCAGGACTTTTTCTTATGGTTGCTTTTGTAACTGTTTGCGGAGCAAAAGGCTATTCGGTTGCATCAAACAGTATGAGTCCCAAACTCAACAAAGGCGACGTGGTTTTTGTAAAAGAAACACCTTTTGAGGAACTGAAAAAGGGTGATATTGTAACAGTTGCTTTTAAGGTGAATGACGGTACTACATACACACACAGAATAATTGAAATAGACTACGACAAAAAGGAAATCCGTACAGCAGGTGATGCAACAGGTCTGGAAGACCAGGAGGGTGCAACAGCTGAACAGATAAAGGGAAGAGTATGGTTTTCTGTTCCTGTTCTTGGCTATCTGTCACTGATGCTGACAAATGTAAATTATGCGGCAGCAATCGGAATTATTGTCCTTATACTTATGGCAGTAAGCTTTGTCGTAAGCAGATTTTATAAAAATAAGACAAGAGGTGATAAAAATGAGCACAGCGAAGAAAAGAACAGTTAAATATACCGCTTTTGCTACACTTTTAGTGTTGACGCTTACATATTTCAGTCTTCTTTCACCTACAAGTGCATATTTTTATAAAACTGAAACAAAGGAAACAACAATTAAGTTTGCAATGTTTGATGTTGATGCAGAGCAGACAGTTTTTGATAACGAGAGCATTCTCAAATTCAAGGGTGCAACAAAACTCTGCGATACAGAAGAACTTCTCTTTGATGACGTAGCACTTGTAAAGGAAGTAACACTTGTAAACTCAGGTGAAGCTGATGCAAGAATCCTTACACATATAACACCTGATGCGGATTCAGTTTCAAAAGGATTGCGCTATATTGCATTTATTGAAAAACTTGAAAACGAGCCTGAAACAGTAGCAGATGGCGAGGGAGAAACAACAACAACCCCCGTAAAAGTTGAAAAAGGTGCAATAAAAGAAGAATTGGAAACACGTTTTGGAATAACTTCTGAATCTTCACACGAAGAAATCGAGTCAAAACTCAACGCTTATAACGAAGAATTCAGGAAGAATGATGATACATTGCTTGCACCCGGGGAAAGAGCAAAGGTGAAAATTATTTTCTGGTCTGAATATGACCCTGCAATGACTTCAGCAGGTGGAGAAGCAGTGTGGCAGAATGCAGGAGACCTGGAGAATATCGAATATCTCTGCCATGTTGAAATTATTGCAACACAGGACAAAGATGAGGCAGTGACTTCTCTTTTTGAAGAAAAAACAACAGTAGAAGAAAGTACAGAACAACAGTAGGAGAGCGTGGTGTCAGTATGAAGAAAAGATTTATGGAAGACAAAAAGTTCAGACTGATAGTAATGGCTCTCGTTACTGTGGTTATTGTAACAGGCTTTTCATTTGCATGGTTTATTATGAGGTCAGTTGATGCAAATCAGCAGATGTCAGTTGCAAACTTTCAGGCAGAACCTGTATGTAGTTTTGAAGGTGCTGACACAATTGACAGTCAGTATAAAGACGGCAATCTTATAATTCTCAGCACGAATCCTACAGATGAAAACTATATCGGCAAATTCCGTGTTAATGTAAAGTATAAAGGTGACGGTGCAGCATATCTGAGAGTGAAAATGGTGCATGAATATTCAGTGAACGGTGTTTCAACTCAGCACCCTGCAAATGTACCTTATAAAACATCTGAAGATTGGTATGATAACAGAGGTAATGACTATTGCTACTATTATAAAAACGAAGTAGATGCAGATGACAATACTTCAGAAAATACACTTAATTTTATAACAGGTCTTAATGATACAAACGGAGAAATTTCTGATATTGCAGACGGTGTTGTGATTAAGGTTGCAGTTGAAACAGATATGGTTCAGATTAACAGATATCCGCAGATCTGGGGTATAGACCATCTTCCGTGGAAATAAGAAAACTTAATGGGCCGAGCAGACTCGGTCCATTTTCATAATATTCAAAGAGGGTGACTCGTTTGGCAAAGTCAAAGAAAAATAATAAGAAAAAAGTAAAGAAAAACAGTAACTATAAAAATCAGGTTGTAGAAAAGAATGTTCCTAAAAAGTCAGAAAAAAATCTGAGAGAAGCGGAAAAGAAAGCAAAACTCAAAGAAAAGCAGAAGAAAAAAGAAGAAAAAGCCTTGCTCAAAAAGCAGAAGGAACTCGAAAAACTCCGCAAAAAGGAAGAAAAGCAGAATTCAAAGGCTAAAGAAAAAGAAGAAAAAGCAAAGAACTCTGCACCTCAGAAAGAGGAAGTAAAGAAAGAAACTCCCGTTCAGCCTGAAATTAAGGAAGAAGTAACGGTTGCAGAAGAAGCGGTTGTAGAAGAACCTGTTGTAGAAGAAACTGTTGTAGAAGAACCCGTTGTAGAAGAACCCGTTGCAGAAGAACCTGTTGCAGTTGAGCCTGTTGCAGAAGAACCCGTTGCAGAAGAACCTGTTGCAGAAGAACCCGTCGTAGAAGAACCTGTTGCAGAAGAGCCTGTTGCAGAAGAGCCTGTTGTAGAAGAACCTGTTGCAGAAGAACCTGTTGCAGAAGAACTTGCAATTGAGGAAAAAGGAACAGTATCTTCTATCGTTGTTGAAGATGTAACAGAGGAAATTTCAGAGGAAATTTCAGAGGAAATTCAGCCTGAAGAAAAAACAGGTATTATCATCGAAGATGTAACGGAAGAAGTTGAGAAAGACGAAACGGCAGAAGAAACTACAGAAGAATCTGTCATAGAAGAACCTGTAGTTACAGAATCAGAAGAAGTAGTAACAGAAGAAATAAAAGAAGAGAAAAAGCAGATAAATCTTCCTAAAATCGATTTCAAAAAAGTTACCAAGAAACATATAATAATCGCAGTAGTTGCAGTTGTCACTCTTGCAGCACTTATCTCTGTTATTTCAGTTGTAAATATCGGTAACAATACAAAAGGGTATTATCCCTCTTTCTACAGTGGCAGAAGCTTTGCGGATGACGAGGTTGCAATGATTGCAATTTCTGATGAACAACAGGCAGAACTTGTCAAAAACACAAAAGCAAAAGGAAATAAGAATAAGTTTTCATTCTATGCAAATACTGCATTTCAGGTGTCAGCACCTGATTCACTTTTGCCCATTTCTATTGCAAACCCGACTACAAGCCGAGAGATTCTCGTTTGTTCACTCGTTAACAGTGACGGCGTAGTTGTTTACCGTTCATTGGGAATTGTTCCGGGCAGATATCTTAACAATATCCGTCTTTCACAGTATCTTGACTATGGCAATAACGAGCTTACACTTTATGTATCTGCGTTCAGAGCCGAGGGACAGGGTGAAAATTTAGAGTTCAAAAAAGTAGGAACGCAGAGAGCGGAAATTGAAGTACTTGTAGGCAGCGACTATATGTCAGAATAAGACTGCAATCGCTCAAGTTGATTTTTATAATACCGAAGAGCCACAAGTTGGTTTCTTCGGTGTTTTTCGGATATCATAAGTTTTTTGACATTTTTTTCAAGGTCGTTTATACGAGCCTTAAGATATTCTTCTTCACTCATCTTTCTCACCTCATAAATATTTTTAGAAAAAGTGAGAAAGATATAAGTGTAATTTAAAGGGTGTAAAAATGGATTTTCAGAAAAATTTTAAAAACTATATTTTGTCGCTTGGTGTCAGTGATGTAGGTTTTGCAAAACTGCCTGAACCTGTCAGCGGAATGGAATACGCTGTAAGCTTTGTTGTAAGACTGTCAGAGGCAGTTGTTGACGAAATTGAAAATGAACCTACACATACATATTTTCACCATTACAGAACGGTTAATGCCTTTCTTGACAGAACAATTTTACAGGCAGGAATGTTTTTGCAGAATGAGGGATACAGATATATCCCCGTAGGTGCATCTCAGAGCATTAACAAAGACGGCTGGAATTATAAAGGACTGATTTCTTCCCGTATGGTTGCGTGTCTGTCAGGTCTCGGCACAATCGGTAAAAGCAATATGTTTATCCACAAGGATTTCGGCCCTGCAGTAAGGCTTGGTACACTCCTTACAAACTGTCCTTTTGAAGAAGTGGGTGAGGCAATCACGGAAAACCTTTGCGGTAACTGTACAAGATGTGTTGATGCCTGTCCCGCAAAAGCGCTTACAGGTAAAGTATATACTGTAGGGACTGAGAGGGAAGAAATCATAAACCCTGAAAAATGCAGTGAATATATGAAAAGAGAATTCAAGCATATCGGCAGAGGTGCCGTCTGCGGAATTTGTATGAGAGTTTGTCCAAAAAGAAAATAAAACCAAACCGCCCGAAAGTATTACACATTCGGGCGGCTTTATTTTTATCCGTTTATTATCTTTTCAATATCATTAACGTTCTGTCCTGCATTTTTCAGGGCATCACGTTTTTTTATAAGGCTTGTCATTCGTGAGTTGTGGTATTTCTGTGCATCTTCTGATTCATCAAACTGAATGAGACCTTTGTAATAAAATGCCTCGTCTTTATCGTTTTCTTTATTTGTAAATTCTGCAACGATAATAACATAGTTGTGTTTTGCATCTGAACAGGCTTTTTCTTTTATAATCTCAAAACCGTTTTCGCAAAGGTAACGTCTCACATCTTCAGCGTGTGACATAGGCTGAATAATGAGTCTTTTTGTTTCATCCTTTACCCAGGGTGCGGCGGTGAGAATTTCTGAAATCAGAATTCCGCCCATACCTGCAATAACAATGTCCTCAGCTTCATCAGGTTTAATTTCTTTCAGTCCGTCAGAAAGTCTGAGTTCAATTCTGTCACTCAATTTTTTTGAAGTTGAAACAACTTTCCGTGCATTTTCAAGCGGTCCTTTGCCGATATCTGCCGCAATTGCAGAGGGACAAATGTTGTTTTCAATAAGATAAGCAGGGAGGTAAGCGTGGTCAGTGCCGATGTCGGCAACTTTTTTACCTTTCCTTACTTCATCCGCTGCTAATTTGAGTCTTTTATCAAGTTTAGTCAACTAATCACTTCCTGAACATTCTGAATAATGGGAGACAACTTTTGAAAAAGCCTTTGTAGGCCTCACAGTAATCTCTGTCTGTACGGCTTCGTTTACACCCGCCTGCACGGCAAAGAGGGTAATATGGGCATTTTTTGCACTTCTCAGGAGTATTAAGACTTTCTCTGAGAAAATCTTTTGCTTTTTCTGAGTTTGCCATAATTTCAAGGTTTGTTTCGTTTATGTTACCGAGCAACCATTCGTCTGTGCAGTAGAAGTCACAGGGATAAATGTTGCCGTTACCCTCGGCTACAAACTGATGTGTGCAGTGACCACACATTCCGCATTGCTCGGCTCGGTCACCGAGATAAAGTCTGACATAATTGTCAAACTGTCTGATGCTCACATATTCACCCCGTGTGAAATCTTTCACATACAGGTTGAAAGCGTGAATGAGGAAATATTCATAATCCTCATTTGTCATAAAAAGCTCTGATTCTTCATCACTGCCGAAAGGTCTGAGACAGGGGATGAATTGAAGATAGCGGAAACCTTTTTGTTTGAAATAGGAGTAAATTTTGTCAATTCTACGTGCATTTGCACCTGTCACTACAGAGAGAATGTTGAATTCTGTTTTCTTTTCTTCAAGTATTCTCGCAGCAGTCAGAGTCTGAAAAAATCTGCTCTGTCCTGATAAATCAACACGATATTTGTTGGCCTCTCTGTCACCGTCAAGGCTCAAACCCACAAGGAATCTGTTCTCTGTAAAAAACTCTGCCCAATCTTCATTTACGAGCAATCCGTTAGTCTGCACAGAATAGAAAATCTCAGAATTTTTCGTATTGTATCTGTTTACAAGTGAAACAAAATTTTCAAAATACTCTCTCCCTGCAATCAGGGGTTCACCGCCCTGAAAAGCAAATGCAACAGAATATCCGTCAGCAAATGAGAGTGCTGATTTTATAAGGTTTTCAGCAGTTTCACTTTTCATTATGCCGAGATTCTTTTCTTCTCTGTTTTCAGCCACATCGTGGTAGAAGCAGTATCTGCAATCAAGGTTGCAAAAGCTTGATGCA
>JAZRQI010000269.1:0-3455 GCA_045649705.1 Acutalibacteraceae bacterium | reverse complement strand
TTTTATTATATTCACACAGGTTATAAATGTGAAAAGACCGTATCCGACGATACGGTCTTCAAATTATAATTCCCACTCTTTCAAATCTTTTACTTCGTTATACATTGCAATATAATTTTCATGTCTTGAGGGATGAATCTTACCCTCATTTACCGCCTCAATAATACTGCAGCCTTTATCGTGAGTATGAGAGCAAGTAGTAAATTTACAAGTGCCGAGATAATCTTCAAATTCACGGAAGCAGAACGGTAATTCATCTTTCAGAATTTTTTCTGCATTCTGAAAATCAATGGAAGAAAAACCCGGTGTATCAGCAATATAACCGCCACAGATTTTGAAAAGTTCTATGTGTCTTGTTGTGTGTCTGCCTCTGCCCAGTTTGTCACTGATTTCACCTGTCTGCAAAGACAATGAGGAATCAACACTGTTAAGCAATGAAGATTTACCTACACCTGTATTACCGGCAAAAGCACTTATATGCCCCTCAATCAGCTCCCTGATTCTGCCTGTACCCTCGCCTGTCTCTGCAGATGTAACAACTGTTTCAAATCCTGCAGTTCTATAAATTTCTTCAAGTTCAGCAGAATCTGCAAGGTCAGTTTTTGTAATAACAAGAACAGGTTCGATATTATTCTTTTCAGCAATTGCAATAAGTTTATCAATAACCAGAGTGTTTGGCTTAGGTTCACACACCGATGTTACAACAAACAATCGGTCTATATTAGCAATAGGAGGTCTGACAAGAACATTACGTCTCGGCAAAATTTCATCCACAGTGTTTTCTGCGCCCTCATTGACAGTAAATTTCACTCTGTCGCCGGGTAACGGAGAAATTTTATTCTTCCTAAAAACCCCTCTTGCCTTACATTCGTATATGACATCAGCGACTTCTACATAATAGAAGCCGCCGATTCCTTTTATAATTGTTCCTTCAAGTTGCTGCAAATAAGTCAACTCCCAAAATCAATATAAGGTTCCGTAATCAATAGTGCCTGTGTAATCAGTTGCATTTGAAGCAACAGGAGGTGTCTGTGTGAAATCAACATAACAACTGAAATAGAGGTTGTCATTTACATAAACTTCAACTTTGTCTGAAGCACCCACACCTGTAACGGAAGTTGTGTACATCTGACCGTAGAAATTGTATGACGGTGCTGTATGAACAGTATTTCCGTTAAGTTTATAAACAATTGAGCCACTACCTGATGAAGGCAACATAATGCTGATATCTCTTGTTGTTGCTTTCTGTCCGAGACTAAGAACAACCTTAACTGCTGTGCCTTCTGACACAGGAGCACCGACAACAGGTTCACATCTCACAATATATCCTTCAGGAACTGTCATACTTGCTTCTGAAGTATAGTTTGTATCGAGAGTAAGACCAACTGATTCAAGTTCAAGTTTTGCCATTTCAGGTGACATTGTAACAATATCAGGAACCTGAACCGTCTTGTTATCTTTCTCACAAACGTAGATTGTTACAGTATCACCGACTTTAACACTTGAACCTGCAGGCGGGTCTGTTCTGACAACCTTACCGTCTTCAACAGTATCACTGTTTTCTGTCAGTTCAACATATTTGAGACCGAGTGCATTGAGTTGTTCACGAACATCAAAAACATCACTATTTTCAAAGTCGGGCATCATATTATCAGTAGGTATAGCAGCAATAGTAAGAGTAATTGTATCTCCCGATTTGATTTTTTCTCCTGCATCAGGTGTCTGAACAATTACTTCACCGTCTTCGTGTTCACTTGACTGTGTCTGAACTATTTCAATATCAAATTTCTCATATTTATCGTTGCCCTTAATTTCATTGTAATAATTCATGCCTACAAACTGGGGAACGTCTTTGCTGAATGAGAAAAGACCTTTAATTTCTTCCTGGAAGAACATAAAACCTACACCAACAAGAAGAACTGCAAGAATACCGGCAAGTATTCCTACAACTATAGGTAATGCTGACTTTTTCTTCTTTGTTTTGGGGTGAGGAAGACGCATTTCATCAGCATTGGGAATGGGGTCATCCTCAGAAATTGAAGAGAAACCTGAAAAAGCTTTTACATCTTCTGTCGTTACAAACTTTGTGGGATTGTCATCAACAAAATAAGAATAATCAAATACTACTGCAGGATTACGCTTGTATTCTTCGATATCAAGGAGCATTTCTGCCGCTGACTGATAACGCTCTTTCTGATTTTTCTGCATAGCGCGCATTGTAATCTGTTCAAGACCTGTAGGAACATCCTCGTTTATTGAACTGGGTGGAACAGCGTCTTCATTAACCTGCATAAGTGCAACGGAAATAGCATTATCACTCTGGAACGGAAGCTCACCTGTGAGCATTTCATACATAAGCACACCGACAGAGTAGATATCTGTCTTTTCGTCAGTCAACTCACCTCTTGCCTGTTCAGGACTTACATAGTGAACTGAACCGATTGCAGATTCTGTCATTGTTCTTGTTTCGCTTCTGCTGAAACGTGCAATACCGAAGTCTGTAACCTTAATATTACCATTCTGGAGCAAAAGTATGTTCTGGGGTTTGATATCACGATGCACAATACCTTTATCGTGAGCGTGCTGCAATGCGCGGAGAATCTGTGTTGTAAAATGTACAACTTCTTTTCCGTTAATAACACCCTGCTGCTCAATATACTCTTTAAGAGTGATGCCCTCAACGTGCTCCATTACAATATACTGAAGTCTGTCACCGAAGCTGACATCGAAAACTTTAACAATATTAGGATGTGAAAGCACCGCAATTGCTTTAGATTCATTCTTGAATCTGCGACGGAATTCTTCATTTGCAAGAAATTCTTCTTTAAGAATTTTAACTGCCACAATTCTGTCATCAATATTGTCGTATGCCTTGTAAACAACTGCCATACCACCAACACCGATAATTTCTCTTATTTCATATCTGCCGTCGATTCTCTTTCCAACATAACTATCCATATCTTATCTCCTCATCATATAACAAATTTAATAAGAAGCAATAACTACCGTTATATTATCTCTACCGCCATTTGCATTTGCTGCATCTACAAGATTTT
Organism: Acutalibacteraceae bacterium; assembly: GCA_045649705.1. Lineage (GTDB taxonomy): Bacteria > Bacillota > Clostridia > Oscillospirales > Acutalibacteraceae > SIG575. The sequence goes on along the minus strand of JAZRQI010000269.1, from coordinate 399 downwards.
CACAAATGTCGGGGTCTGCTGTTTTAACTGTTTCTTTTAAATATTCAGGCTCTACAAAGTTTGACAGGCCGTCCGAACAAAGTAAAAGAATATCATTTTTATCAAAGTCCTCCGATGTAAAATCGACATTGATTATATCTTTCACACCGAGTGCTCTTGTGATATAGTTTTTTATAGGATGATGCTTTGCTTCATCTTCCGTAATATCGCCTCTGTCAAGCATTTCCTGAACAAGAGAATGGTCGGTTGTGATTTGTATGATTTCATCGCCAATTATGTATGCACGGCTGTCACCTGCATGAGAAATCATAACTTCATTTTCCCTGAGAATTGCAGCAACTACCGTTGTGCCCATTCCCAAAAGCGTCTCATCTTCCCTTGCAAGGTCAAAAATCTTGA
>JAZRQI010000268.1:0-6638 GCA_045649705.1 Acutalibacteraceae bacterium | reverse complement strand
ATGCTTGTTATTTTTTATTTTGTATGTTAAAATTATTATAAAGAAACTGTGTCTGAGGTGAAATGTATGGATTTTTTCAGAAATGCATTTTTAGTTATACTGTCATTTTTTATGCTTGTTTCAAATGCACTGACAGCATTTGTTCCCGGTATAGTGCCGGAACCGAAGAGCGAAGCAGAACTCAGTCAGATTGCTGATGTTTTTGAGAATATACCTCTTGCGGAAGAGATTATTGTTGTCAGAGCTTACCGTCTGTCACAGGCAGAACGTGTTGCTGTACAGAGTCTGCAGGGACTTACAGGCAGAGATGAAGCCAAAATCTTTATTGATTACGGCGGTGAAACAAAAACGGAGCTTGCTGAAATTGAAAAGGCTGGGTATGAGTTGGTTTTTGTTGACGAAAAAGGTGAGGAATGGAATTTTAAAAGCTTAATTTCACACTTTGTGTCTTACATAACAGACAACAGTTACGTGCTTTTCACTAATGCCGAAACAACAGAACAGATAAATATGGCATTCAACTATTCAACTGTTTACGGCTATCTTGCTGTCCCCGAATCTGCGGAAAGTATTGTAAAGGAAATGGGGATGAAAAAGGCAGAAGACCTGACATCTGACACAATAACAATCTCTGACCAATACGATTTTTATAAAAAGCACAAAAATGAATTCAGAAAAGATTCTCTTGTACATCAGGCAAGCAGTGCTAATGGGTTGAGGGACTTTGCTGTTCAACAGAAAATTTTTCTGACATTTACAAAGGATGACGATGAAACGGAATGTGCTTTCAGGGATATTCTCCTTAAAGACCTTGAACCTGCATCTGTTATTCTGGGATGGTGTCAGTTTGAGGTTGCGTTTACGGAATCAGTGTCAGAATTCGGTCATTTTGTTGTACCCTCTGACCACAGTATGAATATGAGTCTGCTTAACTGTCTTGATCTGGGTGAAATAAGCCTGGACACCGAAACAGAAAAAAACGAACTTAATCCTGAAAAGCATTATGTTGCAATTGTTTATAGTGACGGAGATAATGCGCAATGGATTTCAAACGGATTCGGGCATTTCTACGAGTGGCAGAAGTTTGATATCGATACACCTGTAACATGGACCTTTGCACCGCTTATGAACGAGTTTTCACCCGTTGCAGTGAAAAAGGCAAAGGAACGTGCAGGGGATGATTCCTTTATTACAGGCCCGTCAGGGGTAGGCTACGGAAGAGTTTCAAAAATGTCACCAAGTGAGCTTGAAAGTTATTCTGACCTGACGGCAGCAACAATGCTGAAATCAGGAATGACAACTCTTACACTTCTTGATAAACCTCTTGATTTGCCTGAATACCTGTTTGTAAATAAACTCAGTTACTTTGCAAGATATGACAACATCAAAGGTGGTATTCTTCAGATAGACCCGAGTCGATACGAAGGGGGAAAAGGCAAGGTTTTCTTCGCGGGAGATAAACCCTTTGTCAGTGTGAAACTTTCCTTGTGGTATCCTTCGAACAACGAATTGGAGGTTACTGAGGATTGGCTGAAAGAACAGGCGGAAATCGTCAACAGTTATCCTGCGGACATCAATTCAATCAGCGGTTATTCTGTAATCAACGTCCATCCGTGGACAATAGGTGCTGATGACCTGGCATATTTCGTCAGTCAGCTTGATGACGGAGTAGAAGTGATTTCAGCGGATGAGCTTATTTCAGCGGTTGCGGAAAATGTGCCTCACAAAACGGCAACACCGTAACAGAATACATAGGCTTAAAAAGTAATATACTTCATATATAAAATTTGTTTCAGAGGTGTAAAAATGAAAAGAATCCTTTCTTTATTTTTATGTGTTGTAATGTTTGTTACCTGTTTTTCTATGACAGCGTTTGCTGTTGACCCGTTTAAATTGACGGCAGATGTGAGTGAAAATTCAGTTACTCTCAGCTGGGAAGAAAATTCATCCGTCAGCCGTTATCACGTTTACAGAAGCACATCTTCTGAGAGCGGTTTTCAGCAGATAGCCATTGTTACTAAAGAGCAGTACAAGGACGAAAATCTGTCAGAAGACACTACATACTTTTACAAAGTCTGCGGTTCTGCGGGAACTATTTTTTATTCTTATACCGATTATTCAGATGTTGTGTCTGTCACAACTGAAAAAGAAGTCATTTTTGAACTTAACAAGAGCAGTGTGAAATTAGGTGCAGGGGAAGTTTGCCAACTCAGTGCCACAAATGGTATAAAACCTGTTTATTCAACAAGTAATAAATCTGTAGCAACTGTTGACAAAAACGGAAAAGTCACAACCTATAAAAAGGGTGTTGCAGTAATCACTGCCGAATATGAGGGGGTAAAAGCAGAGTGTAAGTTTGATGTGAGAAATGCACCGAAAAAACTGAGTCTCGGCAGAACCACACTGACTCTCGGTGTAGGTGAAACTTACAAATTCAAAATTTCATCAGATTCAGGCTCTGCATCTGCTACCAATAAATATACGTCAAGTGATAAATCTGTGGCAACAATCAACTCAGCCCGTGAAATTACTGCTCTCAAAGCGGGTAAAACCACAATCACAATGACCGCATATAACGGAGTAAAAACAACCTGTGTGGTAACTGTGAAAAATGAGCCTGTAAGCGTAAGGCTGAATTACAAGTCTGCATCAATCTCAATGGGCGGTACAGTTGACCTTAACAGCTTTGTAAATTCAGGAGCAGGAGCATATTCACGTGTATATACTTCAAGCAACGAAAGTATTGTAACTGTTGATAAATCAGGTGTTGTCAAAGGTCTGAGAGAGGGCAAAGCCACTGTTACACTCACACTCTACAACGGAGTAAAAGCAAAGTGCGACATTACAGTTGAAGATGCACCTTATGAAATGAATTTCAAATATTCTGCCCTTACTATGGGTTCAGGTGAAGTCTATAAAAACAAAACAAGCTTCAAGGGCGGAAGCGGTACAAGCAGAGTGGTGAAATTTGTGTCAAGTGACGCGTCAGTTCTTTCTGTGTCAGAAAACGGAACATTTACTGCGAAGAAAACAGGCAAAGCCACAGTAACTGCAACGGATTCTTCAGGACTTAAAGCCACCTGCACAGTTACAGTAAAAAATGCACCATCTGCAATTTCAATCAGCGCAACAAAGAAAACTGTATTTGTAGGCGAAGACTATAAACTTAATATGGTTCTGCCGAAGAATACGGCTTGTTTGCAAAAGAAATGGACATCAAGCAATCCTGAAATTGCAACGGTGGATTATAAAGGTCTTGTAACACCTCTGAAAAAGGGTACAGTTACAATTACTGCAGAAAGCTTTAACGGAAAAACAGTTACAAGCACATTGACAGTGAGAATTGTGAATTTTAAAAAAGCATACACATCTTCAAAGGTGAGAGAGGACATTAAAGCACTCGAAGAAATGTATCCGTCACTTATAAAAACAGACTCAATCGGCAAGTCGGTAAAGGGTGCACACATTCCTCTTGTAATGCTTGGCAGAGGAGAAAGAAAAGCGCTTATCACAGCAGGAATACATTCCCGCGAATACCTGACAATTGCGTTTACAATGAGATGTATTGAGGATTATGCCGCAGCATACTATTCAAAAACAGGTAAATACGGCAATTATGATATGGTAAAACTCCTTGATGAATATACCTTGTACATAGTTCCTATGATAAACCCTGACGGACTTGATGCTGTGACGGCAGGTCAGAAGACACTCTATGACAATTCGCTGAAAGACGAAAACTATAAACGTAATGCAAACGGAGTCAACTTAAACAGAAACTTCCCCTTTGAGTGGGAAAAGGTGACAGACGGCTCAGACATAACAGGTGAAGCCTATAAGGGTAAATCAGCAGGTTCAGAGCCTGAAACACAAGCACTTATGAAGCTTTGTGATGAACACGATTTTGAGTGGCTCTATTCAATGCACCTTTACGGAAACAACATTTTCTGGAGAGATTCAAAGAATGGTGTTGTTCCCGGTGATGAGGCACTTGTAAACAAACTGAACAAGGTTTGCGGATTTTCGATTACACCCTCTACCACAACTGCCAACGGATACGGCGGAGGGTTTGAAAACTGGTTCAGACAAACATATAACCGTCCCGGTTTCTGTGTTGAACTCGTACCCCTTGACCAAAACTACCGATACGAAATTGAAAGAACAAAAGAGTTTGACACTCTCACAAACTGGTCAAAAACAAAATACGCGTTCATTCAGGGAATGATTTAAATTAAAAAACACCTGACAGATTTTAACGTCTGTCAGGTGTTTTAATATATGATTTTTAATATTTAATTGTTCCGTCAGGATTGAAGAGGGGGAGTTTTTCAAGGTAGATGATGTCATCTCTGTCAGCAGCAGCACCCTCAGCAAGAACTGCCATTCTGCCTACGATTTCACCGCCTGCACGGTTGACAAGCTGTTCGATAGCCCAGAGTGATTCGCCTGTTGAAATAACGTCGTCAACTATAAGGATTCTTTTTCCTTTAATCTTTTCTGCCTCAGCAGTGTCAAGGTAAAGGTGCTGAACCTTGTCTGTTGTGATTGATTTTACTTCAACATCGAAGATACCGCTCATATAAAGCTTAGGGTACTTTCTTGCAACGAAGTAAGTTTCGTCGTTGTTCTGTCTTGCGAATTCGTGAGCAAGGGGAATACCTTTTGCCTCTGCAGTAATAACGTAGTCGTATTCGGGAGCTTTTTTGAGAAGGTCTCTTGCACAAGCTTCTGTAAGCTGTGCAGCACCGAAAAGAATGAAAGCACCGATATACAAATCTTCCGTAACTTCGCAAAGGGGAAGTGACCAGTCAATACCTGCAATGTTCATTTTGTAATCCATAATTATACCTCTTTCGATATTAAAGGCGGAACCGATTTACGATTCCGCCATTTTTTGTGAGTTTGCTTATTTAGCGCAGGGGTAAGAACCTTTTTCTGCACCGATAACAAGTCCGAGCTGAGCGGAGATGTGTCTGTTTTTGTATGCAGCACCGTTTACGAAACCTGCATCAGATTTGTTGATGAACAGGGGAACGTTAACGTTTGTGTGGCTACCTGATGTATAGTAGTATTCATCTGTTTCAGCGTTGTATTTGAGACCGCCTGTTTCGTGGTCAGCAGTGATAACGATAAGTGTTTCACCATCTTCTTCAGCAAATTCGATTGCAGCACCGATTGCCTTGTCAAATTCATAAGTGCTGAGGATCATATTTGCCATATCATTTGAGTGTGAATGTTTGTCGATACAAGCACCTTCAACCATAAGGAAGAAACCGTCTTCGTCTTTAGAGAGAACTTCAATAGCCTTTGAAGTCATAGCCTCGATTGTGGGTGTGTCGTGGTTGTTTGTAACGTACTTCATATCGTCAAAATCAAACTGACCGAAAGATTTTGTTGCACCATCAAAGTTTGCAAGGTCAGTTGCAGAGCCGATGTATGTGCGGCCTGCAGCAGAAACTACATCTGCAGTAGCAAGTCCGTTGTAACCACCCCATACAAGGTCTATGTCAGAAGCAAGCTGCTGTTCTGTGATATCAACATCGTTATCTCTTGAGAATGTGTGAGCACTGAATGATGAGGGTGTAGCACCTGATGTGTAGTCAGTTGTAATAACACCTGTTGCTTTGCCCTGTTCGATTGCAATTTCTGTGATGCTCTTGGGAGTTGCGAAAACTCTGAAGGGGTCAAAGGGATAAGTGCTGATCATACCGTTGATTGTTCTGATACCTGAAGAAAGAGCAGTACCGCCTGCTGCTGAGTCAGTTGTTGCCCAGAAAAGTGAATTTGTTTTTGATTCACCGTGGATAGCAAGAGTTTCCATATTGAGCTCTTCAATATCATAAGCATCTTTTGTTGCTTCAAGGTGGTTGAAGCCCATACCGTCACCGATCATAACGATAACGTTTTTGTATGTTTCGTAGTTGTCAGGCTTTACTTCGAGACCATAGTAGCCTGTAAGGTTTGAGAGTGCTGTGAATGCAGCGATGATAACTGCACCGATTTTCTGAAAAATTGACATAAATTTTTCCTCCTGAAATTAAATTATCGTTATTATTTTATCACAATCAGAAAGTCTTTGCAATACTTTTTGATTTAATTTTACCTGCAAAGAAAAAACAGATAAATGCAATAAGGTTAGCCGTTACAACACACGCGCCTGTCTGCCAACCCATCATACAGGCTGTGAAGAATCCTGCAATAAAGCACACAACCGATACACAGACAGATGTAATGAGAACACCTTTGAAAGTCTTGCAAACTCTCATTGCTGTCATAGCAGGGAAAACGATGAGTGCCGAAATCATCAGAGAACCCATCATATTCATACCGAGAACGATTGTAAGAGCAGTAAGAATCGCAATAAGTATATTGTAGATATTTGTTCTTATACCTGTTGCCTTTGAAAAACTTTCATCAAAGGTTACGGCAAATATTTTTGTGTAGAAGAAAACGAATAGAATAACGATTGCGACACTTAAAACAACGCTGAGAATAAGGTCGATGTCACCGATTGTGAAAAGGGAAGCAGAGCCGAATAGGCTGTTGCAGATGTCGGTGCTTCTCTGACCTGACATATTGTAAAGAAGACTTCCCAATGCTACCGCACCTGTTGAAACTATTGCGATTGCAGAGTCACC
>JAZRQI010000267.1:0-8366 GCA_045649705.1 Acutalibacteraceae bacterium | reverse complement strand
ATTTTTGAAAGGTTTCTCACCGTTAATTTCCTGTTTTTCAACAAGAGAAAGGAAAACTTCTCTCGGCATATAAACCTCACCTCTGACTTCAAGGAAAGGCACATTTTCTTCAAGCTTCAAGGGAATCGTTTTGATTGTGCGGAGATTCGCAGTAACATCCTCACCCACCTGACCGTCACCTCTTGTTGAACCTCTAACAAATACACCGTCACGGTATTCAAGAGACACGGAAAGTCCGTCAATTTTAGGTTCAACCACAAAAGTTACGTCACCGTCAATTTTACTTTCAAAGCTTCTCAGTTCATCAAAGCTGAAAGCATCCTGCAAACTTTCCATAGGCACTGTGTGTACAACCTCTTCAAAGCGGTTGTCAGCCATACCACCCACTCTCTGTGTAGGAGAATCTGGAGTCAGAACAGACGGAAAATCGTTTTCGATATTTTCAAGATCTCTTAACGCCTTATCGTATTCAAAGTCAGAAATCTGAGGGTCATCATCAACGTAATACTTCTTACTGTGATAATTCAGAAAATCTCTTAATTCTTTTGCTTTTAATTCGGCTTCTTTAATATTCATAGAATCTCACCTTTGTTTTTCATTGCTTATATTTTACCATTATTGTTGCCATTTTTCAAGTTATGTGATAATATATATTTGTAAACCATACTACAGAAAGGTGGTAATTGTATGAAAAACAATCTTATCATTACAATAAGCCGTGAATACGGCTCAGGCGGTCGTGAAATCGGTGAAAAGCTGGCAATGGAATTGGGTATCCCCTTTTACGACAAAGCCATTATAGATAAAGCAGCAAAAGAAACAGGCTTCTGTGCTGAAATCATTGAAAAGGAAGAACAGAAAGTTACAAGCAGTCTTCTTTTCAACCTTGCCACTAACTCCTACACTTTCGGCAATATGGTTTCTCACTACGGCCCCTCACTTTCTGACCAGATTTTCCAGGCAGAATCAAAAATCATCAAAGATTTGGCAAATGAAGGTTCTTGTGTGATAGTAGGCAGATGCGCTGACTACATACTGAAAAACCAGTTTCCCTGCTTTAACATCTTTATCTGTGCAGATTTTGAGAAGAGATGCGAAAGAGCAATCAGAATTGATAACATCCCGAAAGAAGATGCTTCAGATATCGTAAAGAAAAAAGACAAAGCAAGAATCCGTCACAATCAGTTCTACGGTTCACAGGATTGGGGCGAAGCAATCAACTACGACATCACATTAAACAGTGGCACTTTAGGCATCGACAACTCGGTTCAGATACTTAAAGCCGCAATTGAAAATTACAGATAATAAAAAAATCCCCGATGTTGAACATCGGGGATTTAAAATTATACGATAGCTCTGTAAATTTCCTGGAAGAGGATGAAGAATCTACAGCTGATAAAACGATACCAGATATATTCGATTTTTGCTTTGAGTGAATTATCTTTTTCGTATTCGAGTTTTTCTGTACCGTTGTCAATTACGAAAGGCTGGCTTGCTGCACAACCACCGTCACCAAAGATTTCTGCACGAACATAGAGGAAATCTTCTGAACCTTCAATTGCTGAAAGGTCGATTGTTGATGTACCTGTACCGTTCACTTCTGTTTTTGCAACAATTTTGCCGTTTGCAATCCACTGAACAAAGTTTGCATTTTCAACATCCATTGTGATTGTTGTGCCGTCAACTGCAACATTTGTAGCCATGGGAACAGGAAGTTTCTGGTCCATAACATCAAATGTTTCTGCAGGACCAAGAACGGGATTTTCATGAATTTTTCTTGTAACTGCGAAGAAATTACCGTTGTACATTGTGTCTTTCACATTTTCTGCTGTGTTTTCAGGCATCATAAATACACTGAAAGATGAGTCAACTTTATTCAGCTCATGAGCATCACTGTTTGAGTAACCCCATACCATTCTGCCGTAGGGAAGTGTTTCCATAAGAATGTTATCCCAGAGGTTTCTGTCCCAAGGAGTTGCGTTGTTTGTTTCGTTGAAAACTTCCATACCAAGGCATGAGTTATAATCAAGGAAAATCTTTGCGAAATAGTCAATGTATTTTGGGTCGTTAACACCTTCTCTTGTATCAATCCAGTCACCGGGATGAGCAATAACTGAGTAACCACCGTTTTTCTCTGCAAATTCAACTGCTTCACGATGTCCGTTTTCAAGACCTGCGTGACCTGTACCTACACCACGGTCAAGACCGTAGCCTACTACGTGACCCTTTGTAAGTGTGATACCGTTAAGCTCATTTGCACCTGTTATACAAGTCATACCGAATGTACGGTTCATACCTTCAGGCATAGGATATGTGCCGTTTATAACGCCTTTGTATTCTTCATCAGTAAGGTGTTCCATTGTATAGCCGATAAGATACTGATAATAGTAAAGTGCTGCCTGTTCAGGTGCCTCATTCCATGCAACGCCTGTTACAGAGTGGTCTGCCATACCAAGGAAACCAAAGCCCTGATTATAGTATTCCATAACCATTTCTTTGAGTGTTACAGTAGCATCACTGTAAGTTGAATGTGTGTGGAGGCTACCTCTGTAACCTGTCCATGCATCGTCACCTGTCCAGATAACGTCTTCATAGGGGTTGTTGATTGTTAATGTTGTTTCCTGTGTATCTGCTGCAAAAGCCATAACTCCCATTGTTGAGAAAACAGCCATACAGAGAATGACACTTAAAAACTTTGTAAATCTCTTTGACATTTTCATTATCTCCTTTTTCTGTCAGTTTTTACGGTATAATAATCTCATTTTTAACGAAAAAAGTCAAGTTATTTAATAAAAATTGTTTATATTTTTATTATAATATGTTAATATATATCAGAGAGGAGTTGTTTTAAATGTCAAAAAACTATCCCACACCTCATATAAAGGCTACACCTGAAGATTTTGCAAAAACTGTTCTTATGCCCGGTGACCCTTTGAGAGCAAAATTTATTGCAGAAAACTTTCTTGAAAATCCGAAGCTTGTCAACAATATCAGAGGCATTCAGGGGTACACAGGCACTTACAAAGGTGTCCCCGTTTCCGTAATGGCAAGCGGAATGGGTATGCCGTCAATGGGTATTTACAGTTATGAACTGTTTAACTTCTTTGATGTAGATAACATTATCCGTATCGGCTCTGCCGGTGCACTTGACAAAGATATAAAAGTAAGAGATGTCGTTCTAGGTATGGGTGCCTGTACAAACTCACACTATCAGAGTCAGTACAATTTACCCGGAACTTTTGCACCTGTTGCAAGTTATGAACTTCTTAAAATTGCTGCAGAAGAATGTGAAAAGAAAAGCGTTAAAAGTCACATAGGCAATATTCTGTCCTCAGACACTTTCTACAACGCTGACAATACAGTTAATGACAAATGGGCAAGAATGGGTGTTCTTGCAGTTGAAATGGAAGCTGCTGCTTTATATATGAACGCAGCATATGCAAAGAAAAATGCACTCGCAATCTGCACAATCAGTGACAACATTATGACAGGAGAAGCACTTGACTCAGATGCCAGACAGAATTCATTCACAGAAATGATGGAAGTTGCCCTGAACACTGTGTTAAGGCTTAACAAATAAAATGAAAAGAGTATTTTTATGCGTTCTTGACAGTGTAGGTATAGGCAACGCACCTGACGCTCACCTTTTCGGTGACAAAGGTGCAGATACACTGAGAAGCATTTCATCTTCACCCGAATTTCACATCCCAAATCTTCTTGAAATGGGATTAGGATGTATTGACAGTGTTGATTATTTAGAAAAAACAGAAAATCCATCTGCAACTGTGGGCAGACTTACGGAAAAATCAAAAGGCAAGGATACAACCATCGGTCATTGGGAAATTGCAGGGATAATCTCCGAAAATCCCCTGCCCACCTACCCTGACGGATTTCCTGAAGAAATCATAAAGAAATTTGAAAAAAAAGCAGGTGTGGGCACTCTCTGTAACAAGCCTTATTCAGGCACAGAGGTCATCAAAGATTACGGTGAAGAACATCTGAAAACAGGAAAACTGATTGTTTACACTTCTGCTGACAGTGTTTTCCAGATTGCGGCACATGAAAGCATTGTGCCACCTGAGAAATTGTATGAATACTGCAGAATTGCAAGAAAGATTCTTACTGTAGGCAGAGTTATTGCAAGACCTTTCGAAGGAGAAGTCGGTAACTTCAGAAGAACTTCAAACAGACACGATTTTTCAATTGAACCTCCGCAGAAAACAATTCTTGATGCTTTGTCAGAAAAAGGGTTCGACACTATTGCGGTCGGAAAAATCACAGATATATTTGCAGGAAAAGGAATAGCCGAAAGCATCTTCACTCACTCAAACAGTGAGGGTATGGAGAAAATGCTTTCTCTTGCAGATAAAGAATTTGGCGGTCTGTGTTTTGTAAACCTTGTTGATTTCGATATGGTTTACGGTCACAGAAGAGATACAAATGGCTATGCAAAAGCGCTGAGTGAATTTGATGCTTTTCTTCCTGAATTTATAAGCAAAATGAAAGAAGACGATTTACTCATCATTACTGCCGACCATGGTTGTGACCCTGCTTTCAAAGGCACAGACCATACAAGAGAATGTGTTCCCCTTATTGTTTTCAGCAAGAAAGCAAAATGTGTTAATTTAGGTACAAGAGATACTTTTGCCGATATCTCAGCCACAATCTCAGAATTTTTCGGTATTGACTTTTTAACAAATGGTAAAAGTTTTCTCAATGAAATTGACTTTAAGTAACAATTATTGTAAAATAATTTTTTGGTGATATATTATGTCGGATTTTGAAATTAAAAATCAGAAAACCGTGTGTGAAATCTGTCCCTCAGAATCAAACGGCAGAAACAGTGAGGGTGACTTCATCACACTGTCTGACGGCACAATTATGTTTGCTTACAGTCGCTACAATTCATCAGGCAGTGAAGACGACGATTCCTGCGACATTGCTGCCCTTTTCTCCTATAACAACGGAGAAAGCTTTACTGACGGTAAAATTTTAGTTAAAGCAGAAGAGTTCGGTGTCAGGAACTTAATGTGCGTCACTCTCAGAAGAATGAATAACGGTGACTTAGGGTTGTTTTTCCTCAAAAAAGAACTCGACGGAAATTCAGAAGTTATTCTTTGCCGTTCGGATGACGACGGCAGAACTTTCTACAAGACAACCAAATGTGTACCACTGGTTTTCCCCGCTTATTACGTTGTAAACAATTGCAGAATTCTGAAAACAAATGACGGCAAGTTGTACATCCCAGTGGCTTCTCACAGAAAAGGCCCTGACAGTAACGGTGAACTTGATTTTGACTACTATGCTTTCTGTACCCTTTTCTGTTCGGAAGATGATGGTGAAAGCTGGTACGAGTTACCGCAGAAATTTGTAAACCCCGTACCTCACAGTGAAACAGGTCTGCAGGAACCGGGAATCGTTGAACTTAATAACGGTACACTTTATGCCTTTTTCAGAACTGACGGAATGTGTCAGTATGAAAGTTTTTCAGCAGACTGCGGCAAACATTGGACACCTGTTACACCATCCCAGTTTACTTCCCCTGAATCACCTATGCTTATCAGAAGAAATCCGTATTCAGGTAAATTTTACGCAATATATAATCCTATCCCCCTCTATAACGGAAGAAATTTTCCTGAAGACTTTTTCCACGCAGGAAGAACTCCCATTGTAATAAGAGAAAGCGGAAACGGAATTGATTTCTCAGACCTTGCAGTAATTGAAGATGACGAAAAAAGAGGTTACTGCTACCCTGCTATGTACTTCCTTGATGAAAGCACAATGCTTGTGTCTTTCTGTGCAGGAGGTAAAGAAGACGGTTCCTGTCTTAACAAGACAGTTATTAAAAAAATCATTATTTAAAGGAGATACACTATGGATACCATCAGAGTACAGGATATGAAATTCGTGGACTCTCACGGCAGAGAAAGAATTTTCACAGGTATGAACGTCTGCGACAAAACTACCTATACTCCCGGATTCGTTGCAAACGAACACTCAAAAGATTTGTTCTGGGTTGACGAGTTCAGGAAGAACGGTTTTAACATCATAAGACTCGGTATGACCTGGTCTGTTATAGAACCTGAAAAAGGCAAATACAACGAGGAATATCTTAACTCAATCGAAAAAATCATGGACTACTGTCACGAAAACGGAATTTACGTTTACCTTGATATGCACCAGGATTTGTTCTGTTCAAAAACAGGACCCGGTGACGGCGCACCTGACTGGGCAATTGACTGCGGACCCTACAAATTCCAGAAAACAAGATTTGTATGGGCAGAAGGCTACTTCTGGGGCAAAGCAGTCCACAGAGCATTCGACAACTTCTGGGCAAACAAAAAAGTTGACGGAGACGGACTCCTTGACTGTTTCGCTGAAATGTGGAAACATGTTGCAGACCGTTTCAAGGACCACCCTGCACTTTTTGGTTTTGACGTTTTCAACGAACCCTTCCCCGGCAAAGACGGCGGTACGGTTTTCAGAAAGCTTATTGCAAAGCTGGTCCGTGTAACATTAGTTGACAGAAGAATCAACAGATGTAAGCTCATCAAAGATGCTCTCGGCAAAGAAAAAATCAAGGTTCTTGATCACTATAACGGTGATGTTTTCCATTCAATCGCTCTGGCAGGTCAGGAACTTATAAACAAGTTTGACCGTGAGAGATATATGCCTTTCCTTAACAAAACCGCTTCAAAAATCAGAGAAGCAACCGACAAAGGCGTTCTCTTCATTGAAAACTCATACTATTCAAACCTTGGTATCCCCTGTATGAATAGCGCGATTGAAGTAAACGGTAAAAGAGAAGAACAGCAGTGCTTCTCACCTCACGGATATGACCTTATGGTTGACACTCCCCTTTATAAATTTGCTTCAAATTCACGCGTTGATTCAATTTTCGGTGAACACAAAAACACACAGATGAGAACAGGCAATCCTGTTCTTGTAGGTGAATGGGGCGGATTCTCCGAGGGTAATGAATGGTTCCCCCACATTGAGTACCTTATTGATATTTTCAACAACAACAAATGGAGCAATACATACTGGGCTTATTGGAAGGAACTTCTTGACGAAGAAATTATGACAGTTCTTTGCCGTCCCTACCCCAAAGCAGTTACAGGTGACATCATTTCTTACAAACACGACAGAGAAAAGGATGAATTTATCCTTAAGTTTTCACAAGATAAAGAATACGATGTACCTACTGTAATCTTTGCTCACAAGCCTGTAAAAGAAATAGTTACTGACGGTGAAGTAAACACAATTCCCGTTTCAGAAAACAGATCTGACATTGAAATTAAAACAGGTATTGGTGAACACACAGTAGTAATCAAATTCTGATAAATAAAACACATCGGCGGTTTTACGAAATCCGTAAAACCGCCGATATTTTTTTGCTTTTATTCTGCTATCCAGAGCATTTCAACTTTTTTGATATGTCTCAAAATCTTTGTATAGTCAAGAACATTGAGAACACCGTTTCCGTCAATATCTCCGCAAGCAAATGCATATTCATCTTCTATTCTCTGAGTTTTCTTGACGTGTTTAAGAACGGCTGTATAGTCAATAACATCAATAGTTCCTCTACCATTCACGTCACCAAGAAGACAAATCTTCAAATCAAGTTGTGTTTCCGCCTTAATAACCGCAACGCTGTATTCGCGTGTCACGTGGTCTTTTTTAGAAACTCTGATGGTGTAAACACCCGGCTGAACCTCATCAAATCCGTATTCAACTTTATTTCCGGTTACTACCGTTGTATATATCGGTTCTGCCCCGTCGAGTTTGAAAAGCTCAATGGTGATTTCTTCTGTGTTTGAATTAAATGACGTTACTGTACCCCAGATTTCACCACCAAGAGGCATAACATCCCTTGTTGCAACCTGCACACCGCAAACTGAACAATAGTTGGTTTCTATACCTTTTACAATTTCTGTAGGTGCTTTTGTCAGCACCCACTCTTCTGACGGTGTATGACCTTTTGCAGGAACTGTTGTTTCAAAAATTTCATTAGTGCATTCTTCATTTAAGAAAAGTTTATCACAAACCGTACAAGTGTAGAATTCAATGTTACCGTCAAGAGTACATGTAGCATCCAATGCCTCTGTCTTTACAATCTTGTGACCTTTTTCAAGAACTGTTGTTTTGCGTGACAGTTCTTCACCGCAGACTGTACAGCAAACTACTGTATCAAATGAACCGTCATTCACACAGTCAGTCTCTGTTCTGTTTTCTTCTTTCTCTTCACCCTCTGTGTGACCGAGTGAATCTACTGTTTCCTGTGCTACAAGGACTTCACCGCAGACTGAACAGTGTTTACCCTCTGTAAGACCTGTGTTTACACAATCAGGCGCTACTGCATCATC
>JAZRQI010000266.1:0-10402 GCA_045649705.1 Acutalibacteraceae bacterium | reverse complement strand
ATTGCAAAGAACAACATTCAGCTTTACACTGTTAACGCTATTGACCTTGCTGCAAAAATCGGTATGGGCAAACGTACAAACACAATTCTTCAGGCTGCATTCTTTGCTCTTGCAAAGGTTATGCCCATCGAAGAAGCTGTTCAGTATATGAAAGACGCTGCAACAAGATCTTACCTCAAAAAAGGTCAGGATGTTGTTGACATGAACCACAATGCTATCGACGCAGGTGTTTCAGCATTCGCAAAAATTGACGTTCCCGCTGCATGGGCAGACGCAACAGACGACGTAGCAGCAGTTGCATCAGAAGGCGAAGCAAAACTCGTTAAGATGGTTGACGGCATCATGAAACCCGTTGCACTTATGGACGGTGACTCACTTCCCGTTTCAGCATTTATGGATCACGCTGACGGTACATTCGAACACGGTGCAGCAGCATACGAAAAACGTGGTGTTGCAGTTCTCGTTCCTGAATGGGATCCCGCAAAATGTGCAAAATGTAATAAATGTTCTTATGTTTGTCCTCACGCTACAATCCGTCCCTTCGCTCTCAGTGAAGAAGAAGTAGCAGCTGCTCCCGCAAACATGAAGAAAGCAGAGAAACCCATCGTTAAGACAAACTACACATACACACTTGCAGTTTCTCCCATGGATTGTATGGGTTGCGGCGTTTGCGTAGGCGTATGTCCCACAGCTTCTCTTAAAATGGTTGCTCGTGAATCACAGGAAGCAGAACAGCAGGTATTCGATTACTGTGTTGCTAACGTTACAGAAAAAGCAGAAACAGTTGCTAATATGAACGTTGTAGCTAGCCAGTACAAGAAACCTCTCCTCGAGTTCTCAGGTTCATGTGCAGGTTGTGCAGAAACAGCTTATGCTCGTCTCGTAACACAGCTCTTCGGTGACAGAATGTATATTTCAAACGCAACAGGTTGTTCATCAATCTGGGGTGGTCCCGCAGCAACATCTCCCTACACAACAAACGCTAAGGGTCAGGGTCCTGCATGGGCAAACTCACTCTTCGAAGATAACGCAGAACACGGTTACGGTATGTTCCTCGGACAGAAAGCAATCCGTGACAGCCTTATCGCTAAGGTTGAAGAAATCGTTGCATCAGACAAAGCATCAGCAGAACTCAAAGCAGCTGCAGAAGCTTACCTTGCAACAGTTAACGACGGTGAAAAGAACGGTGCAGCAACAGATGCTCTCGTAGCAGAACTTGAAAAAGTTGAAGGTTGCGACCTCTGCTCATCAATCCTTGAAAACAAAGACTTCCTTTCTAAGAAATCAGTTTGGATCTTCGGTGGTGACGGTTGGGCATACGACATCGGCTTCGGCGGTGTTGACCACGTTCTTGCTGCTCACGAAGATGTAAACATCATGGTATTCGATACAGAAGTTTACTCAAATACAGGCGGTCAGGCATCTAAAGCATCTAACATCGGCCAGGTTGCACAGTTCGCATTCTCCGGTAAAGCAGTTGCTAAGAAGAGCCTCTCAGAAATCGCTATGAGCTACGGCTATGTTTACGTTGCACAGATCGCTATGGGTGCTGACAACAACCAGACACTTAAAGCAATCCGTGAAGCTGAAGCATACAACGGACCTTCAATCATCATCTGCTATGCACCTTGCGAAATGCACGGTATCAAAGGCGGCGGCATGGCTAACTGCCAGTCAGAAATGAAGAAGGCTGTTGACTGCGGTTACTGGAACCTCTTCAGATACAACCCCGCACTCAAAGAAGAAGGCAAGAATCCCTTCATCCTTGACAGCAAAGCTCCCGCAGCAGGATATCAGGATTTCATTAAGTCAGAAAGCCGTTATGCTTCTCTTCTTAATGCATTCCCGGATAGAGCAGCTAAACTCTTCTCACTTGCAGAAGAAACAGCAATGAAGAGATACGATCACCTCGTTCGTCTTCAGGCTCTCTATGCTCCCGACGCTGAATAATTTAAGTTTAAATTAAATCAGTAAATAAAATGGCACCTTGCAGAGAAATCTGCAAGGTGCTTAAATTTTTATAAATCTTCAGCCACGGAGTGACACATAATTCAAAAAAACAATGATGCTTTTTCACTCCGTCGTTAAAAATCATTCCCAGTTTTTCCACACATCAGGCTGGTATCCTATTGTTGCTTGTTTCCCGTTTCGTACAATAGGTGTTTTGAAAATTGCCTGATTCTCGAAAATCTTTTCTTCCTTGTCACTTTCATTTGCCAGATATTTAATGAAAAGGCTTTCATAAAGCTTTGACTTTTCATCTATCATCTCATCAAGGCTCATTTTGAGTGCAGCTTTGATGTTCCTGAACTCACCCTGACTCATAGGATATTTTGAAATGTCAACCATCTGAACTTTGATTCTTCTCTCTTTGAAATATCTTTCTGCTTTCTTTGTATCAAAACATTTAGGTTTTCCGTAAATCTGTATATTCATTTGCATCACCTCTGAAATATTTTCCTTGATAATTATACCTGTTGGTGGTAAAATTGTAAAGAGAAAAATGTTTTGGAGAAAATTTATGTCTGTAAAAATCACTATCCCTGAATATGCTCAGATTGCAATGAAAGAATTAAACCGAAACGGTTTTGAGGCTTTCGTTGTGGGCGGTTGCGTCCGCGACAGCATTATGGGTAAGTCCGCAAACGATTGGGATATGACTACATCTGCAAAACCTGAGGAAACTCTGGAAGTTTTCAAAGATTTCCGCACAATTCCCACAGGCATAAAACACGGTACAATTACTGTCCTGATTGAAAAGCAACCTCTTGAAATCACAACTTTCCGTATAGACGGAGAATATACCGACAACCGCCGTCCTGACAGCGTAAATTTCACACGTAATATTGAAAACGATTTGTCCCGCAGAGATTTCACAGTCAATGCTATGGCATACAATGACACTGACGGAATCGTTGACCTTTTCGGCGGTATCAGTGACATTGAAAATAAAATCATACGTTGTGTAGGAGACCCTGACAAAAGATTTAACGAGGACTCTCTGAGAATTATGAGGGCAATAAGATTCTCTGCAACTCTCGGTTTTGAAATCGAAAAAGAAACTGCTGACAGCATTAGAAGAAACAAACATCTCCTTAAAAACATTGCACCTGAAAGAATCCGTGTTGAACTTGAAAAACTTCTTCTCGGTGACGATGCAGAAAGAATACTTCTTGATTTTTCAGATGTTATTTTTGAAATTATCCCCGAACTCGAAAAAACTCTGAACGTAGAACAAAACTGTCCTTATCATATTTATAATGTATGGGAACACATTGTAAAAAGCGTTGCGGTTTCAGAAAAAAACAAATATATCCGCCTTGCAATGCTTTTGCACGACGTTGCAAAACCCGATATTAAAACAACTGACGAAAAAGGTCAGGACCATTTCAAAGGTCACGCTCCCGTCAGCGCAGATATAGCATTTGAAATCCTGAAAAGGCTGAGATATGATAACAAAACAATTTCCACTGTTACGAAACTGATTTTTCACCACGATGACAGACTTTACAATGCACCTCAGAATGTGAAAAAACACGCGTCAAAACATGGTTTTGAATTTCTATATCTCCTTGACAAGGTTTCCCGTGCAGATATTCTTGCTCAGAATCCTGAAATTATTGACCGGCTTTCTCTTTGCGACAACTATCTCAAAGAACTTGAAAATCTTGAAAAAGAAAAACCCTGTCTTAAAATTTCAGATTTGAAAGTTGACGGAAACGATTTGATTTCTCTCGGATATAAGGGAAAAGAAATCGGCAAAATTCTTGAAAAAGTTCTTGAGAAAATTCTGAAAAATGAACTGACAAATTCAAAAGACTATATCATAAGATTTTTAGAAAAGGAGAATAAAAATGAGGTATAAAATTACATCTTTCTTCAAAAAAATCACAGCAACTATTCTTGCATTTTTTATGACAATCTTTGCTCCCCAGACACCATCCGAACCCGAAAGACCCGAAGCAAATTCTGTTACTGAATACGACTCTGCTTCTGCTGATTACACTCTTGACATTGATGCCTCAGAAAAGGCAAAGAGAATCAGCGACCTTCTTTTCGGTATTTTCTTTGAAGATATCAACTTTGCAGCAGACGGCGGTCTTTATGCAGAAAAAATTGTCAACCGTTCTTTTGAATACACCGAGCTTGCCGAAAACGACCAGCTTTACGGCTGGAACACTGTGGGCAATCCTCAGATTGATGTAAAAATCAGTGACAAAGAAAACGGACTTAACGTAAATAACACTAACTACATAGTTATCACAAACACATCAGGTACTCCTGCAGGTGTAGAAAACAGAGGATTCCTTGACGGAATGAGCCTTGAAAAAGATGCAAAATATGATTTCTCTGTTTATGCAAAAGGTATGGGTAAACTTACAGTAAATCTCTGCCATAACGGCAACGTTGTTTCAAGCGGAAAAATCGAAAACCTGTCAGATAATTGGGAGAAATATGAATTAACTCTTTCTTCCGATATTGATGCACACTCAGGCGTAACTCTCCAGGTACTTGCAGACAGTTGTGCCTCAATCGATATGGTTTCACTTTTCCCTGAAAACACTTTCAAAAACCGCGAAAAAGGAATGAGAGCAGACCTTGGCAAAATGCTCGAAGACCTGAAACCCCGCTTTTTACGTTTCCCCGGCGGTTGTGTAATCGAGGGATACGATGAAGAAACTGCTTACAGTTGGAAAGACTCAATCGGTGTTGATGAAAACGGAGAACCTCTTCTGTTTAACGGAAAATACGGCGATGTTGCCTCAAGAAAACAGGGAATCAACCTGTGGACAAACGTTTCTGCAACAGAAGACCCACAACCCTCATTTATGAGTTACGGCCTTGGATTCTTTGAATACTTCCAACTTGCCGAAGATATCGGAGCATTACCCGTACCCGTTATTAATTGCGGACTTTACTGTCAGATGCGCGGAAAAACAGGCATTGATATGAACTCCGACCTTTTCAGACAGTATGTTCAGGATATGCACGACCTTGTAGAATTCTGCAGAGGTGATTCATCTACAAAATGGGGTAAAGTGAGAGTTTCTCTCGGCCACGAAGAACCTTTTGAACTGAAATATATCTGTATCGGCAACGAGAACGAGGGAAACGTTTATTTTGAAAGATATCAGGTTTTCCTTGATTCTTTCAATAAAGCAAAAGAAGAAAATCCCGAACTTTACGAGGGACTTGAACTTATCTACTCAGCCGGTGCTTCTGATGCGACTCACGGCGGAAACTATCTGCCTTCCTATGAATATGCAAAAGAATGGCTGGAAACAAATCCCGACAAAACAGTAAACGATTTTGCAGGAGCAACTGACCAGCACTATTATAACGAGCCTGAGTGGTTCCTCAGAAATACAGATTATTACGATGAGAAAAATTATAAACGCTCAGCAGACGAAATGACCGACACCATCTACGGCGGTGCAATTCAGGTATTTCTCGGTGAATATGCTGCAAGGTCAAACACATTGAGAGCTGCCCTTGCAGAAGCGGCATATATGACAGGTTTAGAGCGTAACGGTGACATTGTCAGAATGGCGGCTTATGCTCCCCTTTTCGGCAACCTTACGGCAACACACTGGTCACCTGACTTAATCTGGTTCAACAATCACCAGGTAACAGGTTCAATCAACTATTATGTTCAGAAAATCTTCTCTATCAATCAGGGTGATGCACTTTATTCTTCTACCCTTACAGGAGCAAAAGTTGAACAGAAAAACTTATCAGGCAGAGTTGGTGTAGGTACATGGTACACATCAGCAGAGTTTGACAACGTAAAAATTGTCAACAATGAAACCGGAGAAATTCTTGGTAAAGACAATTTCTCAATCCCTGATTTCTGGTGGAAATGGGAAGATGTAAACGACAGCGATTTCAGAGTTAAGAACGGAAAGCTGGTTCATACCACAACCGATATGAATTATTCAAACGTAGGTAACGCCGCTTATTTCGGCAAAGATGAGTGGACAAACTACACTTATACCGTAGAAGCTACCAAACTTGACGGTGCGGAAGGTTTCATTATCCCCTTTGCCGTTCAGGATAAGGACAACAACTTCTTCTGGAATCTGGGCGGTTGGGACAACACCGTTTCCTGCTTACAACAAGTTGAAAACGGAATCAAAACAGGGCAGATTATCGGCACAGTAAAACCCTTTACTGCAGAAACAGGAAAAACTTACGAACTGAAAATTGAAGTTTCGGGCAGAAATGTTAAGTGTTATGTTGACGGAGAGTTATATGTTAACTACACAACAGGCTCAGAATGTGAATCGGAAGCATATCAGGTTGTAAGCACCGACGAAACAGGAGATGTTATTGTAAAACTTGTCAACGTGACAGATTCAAAGAGAACCTTTGCCTGTGATATTAAAGGTGCAGAAAAAATAAACTCAACTGCTACAGTATATCAGGTCGCAGGAGACAGCCTTTCAAACGATAATATTTTAGGTGCGAAAGAAGACTGTATTATGGAAGAATTTTCAGTTGACGGATTCAGTGAAAAATTCAACTTCACTGTGACGCAGTATTCTGTAACGGTTATCAGGCTTGAAACAAAATAAAACCCATAAAAAAACAGCCGCTGAAATAGCGGCTGTTTTTTATGCTTTTACTGCATTTAAAAATTCTCTTATATTCTCAAACTCATATGTGGGTTTAAACTCTGTATCGGCTAAATCTTCTTTTTTTGCTTCGCCTGTAAATACAACAGCAGTTTCTACCCCTGCATTTATTCCGCATGCAATATCTGTATAAAGTCTGTCACCTACAACAATTGTTTCATCAATCTGGAAGCCTGTCATATCCCTGCAAACATCAACTATCTCTCTGTTAGGTTTGCCCACATAATAGGGTTGTTTTTTAACGGCACATTCAAGCAATGCACAGATTGCACCGCAATCAGGAATGCTTCCGAATGCTGTGGGACAACACAAATCGGGGTTTGTAGCAAGATATGTTACATCTTTTGTCAGAAGAATCTCACAGGTAAGTGCACCCTTCTGATAAGTAAATTCATTGTCAAAGCCCACAATAACACACTTGATATCATCTTCGTTTTCTTCTGTTACGTTAAGTCCGTAATCACGGAGTTCTTTCACGAAAGATTTTGTACCGCAGACAAAAATTTTATCATCAGCGTGGTTTTCTTTCAGATATTTACAAGCAGCAAAAGATGCGGTGATAAAGTTGGTTTCGTCTGTTTCTATATCCCACTTTTTGAATTTTTCTATATAATCCTGACGGCTTTTTGTTGAGTTGTTTGTTATATAAACAGCCTTGCCGCCGATTGAATTTATGTGGTCTATAAGTTCTTTTGTTCCGTCATAAATTGTGTTATCAACGGCAATCGTTCCGTCAATATCAAACAAAAATAATTTTTTCTTATTCAGCATATCTTTTCTCCTATTTCTTATTTCTTGCAATAAGTCCTACAACGGCACCGATTCCTGCTCCGCCGAAAAGTCCGATAACACAACACAACACCATATTGAGGTCAAGGAAGTTTGCTACGGTAACAGCTACCAGGAGTCCCGCAAGAAAACCTGTTCTTATATAATTTACAAGAGGCTTTTTCAAAAAAATCCCTGCTTTCGAGTATTTTGTCAATTCTACCACAAAAGCAAGGATTTTTCAATCGGTTTTTTAAAGACCGAAACATTTTATTACAATTGCAGCTGCTGCCGCACCCATTGCCGCCCAGATAAGGGGAGAAAAAACTGAATATACCCTTTTTCTGCCCTTTTTCGGCCTCGGCGGACTCCCTGTATTTACTGCAATACTGTTTGCTCTTTCGCTGATTTTTGCACTTGCCACTGAAGAGTACTCCGGCTTTACAAAAAACAAAACCTTTTCAAAATATTCACATCCCGGTTTTGTAACTTCGACGACCTGATGGTTGACTCCCTTTATCATAAAAACACTCACTTTCTACAATATTCAAAGTTATTTTTTACAAGAATTTTCAAAATATTCTTGTGTGGAAAAGTTTGTGGAAAATGTTAAAAACTATGTTGAAAAGTTTCTGAAAACCTTGATGTTATTTGTCTTTTTATGTTGAAAACGGAATGTTTAAAACTTTTTCAGTGAATTTTTGGTGACTTAAAAATAAAAATTTCCTCTTGACAAAACCGAACAAATGTTCTATTATACCCTTGTCTGGAGTGATTAAATTTGAGTGAGAGAATTATTCTGCACTGTGACCTTAATAACTTTTTTGCATCTGTTGAGTGTTTCCTGAACCCCGAACTCGAGGGTAAAAATGTTGCCGTATGCGGTAGCGTTGAAGAACGTCACGGCATTGTTCTTGCCAAAAATGAGGGCGCAAAAAAATCAGGTGTCAGAACAGGTGAAGCTATATGGGAAGCAAAAATAAAATGTCCCAACCTTGTGACCGTCCCACCCCACTATGACCAGTATGTTATCTTTTCTAAAAGGGTGAAACAAATATATGAAGAATACACCGATATGGTTGAACCTTTCGGCATTGACGAATGCTGGCTCGACATTACGGGGAGCCGTCAGATTTTCGGTGATGAAATGAAGATTGCCGAAGAATTACGTCAGCGTATAAAAAAGGAAGTGGGACTTACTATTTCCGTGGGAGTAAGTTTCAATAAAATTTTTGCAAAACTTGCAAGTGATATGAAAAAACCTGATGCAGTTACAAGACTCAGCCCCGATGATATGAAAACCAAAATATGGCCTTTGCCTTGTTATGAGCTTTTCGGTGTAGGCAGAACAACTGCAAAAGAATTCAGAAAAATCGGCATAAACACTATTGGTGACCTGGCACAGATGCCTGTTGACACTGTAAAAAAACTTTTCGGCAAATCAGGAGTTACACTCTCAAACTACGCCAAAGGCCTTGATTTTTCACCTGTTCTCAGGGAAAGTGAAGTTCCTCCTGTAAAGAGTGTGAGCAGAGGTATTACCTGCAAACGGGACCTCTACTCTTCCGATGAAATTTCACCAATTGTGATTTCTCTCAGTGAAAAAGTTTCGCACAACCTGAGAAAACACAACTTTTTTGCTACTACAGTGCGTGTATCTCTGAAAGACAACCACCTTGTTGTCCACGAATTTCAGCAAAAAACAAGAACGCCCGTAAGAGCATCGGACGTTCTTTGTGAATATGCTATGAATCTTGTAAAGAAAAACTATCACTTTTCTTTGCCTGTAAGGGCAGTAACCGTTTCTGCAGGAAATCTGGTAGGTGACAGATTTTCATATCAGCTGTCCCTTGATGAGGACTACACATATCTTGAAAAAATTGAAAAGCTTGATACATCAGTTGACTCTCTCCGTGAAAAATTCGGTGACAAAATCATCGTCAGAGCATCATCTATGCCCTTAACCGAAAGCGAGAGAATACGCTCAGCTTTCCCCTCTTTTCATCCTGATATTTAGTCCATAAGCTGTCTTACAACTTTTTTGCAATCTTCAGGTGACATAATCTTCGGCACAGGATAAAGAGGATTACCCTCTTTGAGTGCACGTTTTACGATAACGGGAATATCTTCCTCTTTAATCTGAGCAAATTTTTCAGGAATATCCATTCGCTTTTCCATTGCTTTGATTTCTGCAATGAAAGCCTTTGCTTTTTCTTCTTTTGTTTTAAGATTCTTACCGATACCTGCAAAGTCAGCAAGACGAGCCAAAGGTTTGTATGCAGTCTTGCCGTAGTATTCAAGAACATAAGGAAGAATCACAGCATTTGCAAGACCGTGAGGCACTCCATAGAGTCCGCCTAACTGATGAGCAATGCAATGAACATATCCTACGTATGCTCTTGTGAAAGCCACACCTGCATGGAAAGAGCCAATAAGCATATTGTTTCTTGCTTCTATGTTTTTTCCGTCATTATATGCATTTTCAAGATTGCCAAATATAAGTTCCACTGCCTTCTCGGCATTTCTTCTTGTGCCGGGAGTATTGCTTCCGCCTATGTATGCTTCAACAGCGTGTGTCAGAGCATCAAGACCTGTTGTTGAAGTAATTTTCTGAGGAAGTCCCACAGTAAGCTTCGGGTCAAGTATTGCGTAAAGGGGACGAATCTTTGATGAGTTCATTGCTGACTTTTCGTGAGTTTCTGAATCTGTAATAACTGCAGCAATTGTTGTTTCCGAGCCTGTACCTGCAGTTGTGGGAACTGCAATAAGCAAAGGAAGTCGTTTTCTTACGTGGAACAGACCTCTCATTGAATTGATAGACCTTGTGGGGTTTGAAATTCTTGCACCTGCACCTTTTGCACAGTCCATAGGTGAACCGCCGCCAAAGGCAATAATTGCTTCACAACCGTTTTTAATATAACAGTCTTTTGCATTTTCCACATTTTCAATTGTGGGATTTGGCTGAACATCACTGAAAATTGAAACTGCAATTCCGTCTT
>JAZRQI010000265.1:0-20952 GCA_045649705.1 Acutalibacteraceae bacterium | reverse complement strand
AAAAATAAAATCAGTTGAAGCTGTACCAACATGGGTAAGCCTTGTTGATAATTGTTACAGAGTCATTCCGTTAGATAAAACTGTTTCCGACTGGAAAACACAATTTAATCTGACTGATTATACATTTTATGATGCTGAACAGTCCTATGACAGAACAATGAGTCTTGTGGGGCAGGGGATTGAAAATGTTAACAGCAATAAATAATTAAATTATTTGACCTTTTCTCTTAAATATGATAGTATCTACTAGTATTAATTTTAATGTGAGGTTATCTGAATGAAAATGAAAAACAATGAAAATGGAAAAGTTGTGTTTTTTATAGCTCATATTGAGTTGCCTGATATTAACGCTCTAGCGCATAGGGTTTTGGCAAATTGTATGGCATTAAAAGAAGCAGGCTACACTCCTGTTCTGATCGGATATAGTAAGGCTGCCAATACACCAAAAAATATTATAGATACTTATTTTAAAGTACATGGTTTTGATTGTTATAATTTGCCTTACCCAATATCAAATTTTGATTGGTTCATAGATACTGTAACTTATAAAAAAATGATAAAACTCATTTCGAAATATTTCAACAATGGTGTTCACGCTATTGTATGTAACAGTATTGGTTCAACCAATTTTTATGGTTTAATGACATTTGCAAAAAAACATAATATACATATGGTTTCTGATACTGAAGATTGGTTTGATAAATTTACAGGCAACATTATCAGACGAACATATAAAAAATTTGATGAAGAGATATATGTAAAAGTTTTAAAACCAAAAATAAAAAACGTAATCACCATAACAAATTTTCTTTATGATTATTACACTAAGAAACATAATTGCTACTGTACTATAATTCCATCTTTGAGTTATTCAGAGGATAAAAGATTTAAAAACTTACCTGAATATAAATTTGACGGCACACTCAGATACGTTTATTCAGGAAATCCTGGCTATAAAGGTAGCAAAGATAGAATTGATTGGTGCGTTAAAGCATTTGCTGAACATGCGCCATCACACGCTAAATTCGATATTTTTGGTATAAGTTCAGAAGAATTTATTGAACAATTCCCGGAACTTGAAACTCATGCAAAGGATGATAAAATCAATTTCCACGGCTTTTGTGATAATACAACATGTCTTAATGCTATTGCCAAAGCTGATTTCTCTGTTTTTGCACGTTTGATTTCACAATCTACATCGGCAGGATTTCCAACTAAATTTTCGGAATGTCTTACGATGGGGGTTCCGTCTGTTACAACGCCTACAAGCGACCTGAAGGATTATATAGTTAATGGTAAAAATGGTTTCATTTCCGATGAAGCAACGTATGAATCTTTTGAAAAAATCTTTGTGGAATCATGTAAGGTAACTGAAGAACAGATTGTTGAAATGCATAAAAATTGCAAAAATGATAAACGTCTCGATTGCATGTCATATGTTGATATCTTTAAAAACTATTTTGATAATCTTAAATAAATGACAAAACCCCGGAAATTACCCGGGGTTTTGTTGCTTATTTTGTTCTATAATTTGAATAAGGTGTTATTCTACCTGTCATTCTGAAACTTTCAGGTTCGGTGTCGACATTTTGTCTATAAACACTGAGTATCAGTCCGATTGCTACATATATTGAAAGTGTTGATGAACCACCGGCACTCATAAAGGGGAGTGTGATACCGATAACAGGCAGTAGCTGCAGACACATACCGATATTGATTACAATCTGTGATAAAATCATAAATGCTAAACCGTAACAAACAAGTGAGCCTGAATTATCCTTTGAACGTCTGCCATTATTAACGATTCTCATGACGATAAAAGTGAATAATACAAGAAGTCCGAGGCAACCGATGAAACCAAGTTCTTCGCCGACAACGGATAAAATCATATCGTTTCGACTTTCCGGAACAATGGAATTCTGAGTAAAAGTACCGTTAAAAAGACCCTTGCCAAAAAATCCACCTGAGCCGATTGCTTTGATACAGTTATCCTGCTGGTAAATAACATCTGTGTATGATTCGGGAAAAAAAAGTGCAAGAAATCTTTCTTTCTGGATTTCCGAGAAAATCTTTGTCCACACAATAGGTATCATTGCGATGACACCTAATAATCCGATAGCGAAATATCTGAGCTGTACATTAGCAACAAACATCATTCCGACAAAAATAAAAAGGAAAACAAGTGCTGAACCGATGTCACCTGTAAATGCAACAAGACCTGCATAAATCATTGCATGACCAGTTAATAAAATTACATTTACTACCTTATCTATCTTATCTGATACAAGTTCAAGATGGACAGAAAAAGTAACAACAAACGCTATTTTAACGACTTCTGAAGGTTGGAAATAAAATGAATTTGTGATTTTGAGCCAGGTTTTGGCGTCGCTTCGTGCATCAGGACCAACACCGAAGAAAAACAGTGAAACCATCAATAGCAATGCAACAGCTGCAATTGCAGGCCAAATCTTAATTATCAACTCATAGTCAATAAGTGAAATTATTACTGCTACAATAAAACCTAATGCAATTGCCAGCATCATTGTTCTGGTATCACGGGAAATAACCTGATCTTCAGTGAGTGTATTCAATGTTGCACTATGAACAAGGAGTGCACCAAATGATGATGCTATCAGACAAAGCAGCATCATAACCCAATCGGTACCTTTTATAAATTTATTTAAATTATTTCTCAAACTTTCCAAAGAAAGCACCTCTGTTAATTTATTCATTAGTATTATACCTTTATTGTTCTGACAATGCAAGTATATTTTAACGTTTATAAAAAAACAGGCTCACCAGAAAAGGTGAGCCGAATTTTCAGATTATCTTAATTAACCTCTGAAGAATGCGATGAGGAAACAAGAAACAAGTGTAAGTACAAAGAATACAATTGCAACAATTTTAGTTGCTTTTGCAAGTTTTGCTTCCATTGTGCGACCCTTATGTTTTCCGAAGAATGTGTCTGCACCGCCTGCAATAGCGCCTGAGAGACCTGCTGATTTGCTTTCCTGAAGGAGAACAACAACGATAAGGAATAAAGATAAAAGAATCAGTCCGATCGCTAAAGCTATTTCATATCCTGTCATATTAAAACTACCTCCGAATGTTATTTCGTTATATTCTATCACAGTGAAACGAAAAATGCAAGTCTTTTAAACAATATTTTTTACTATATTTTACCTCAAATATCTGAAGTTTTTCAGTGCAAAATATAAAAGCAGTAAGACTTCAGCGTTTGTGTCATACTGTAACAGCCGTATTATGTTGGGATGCCGACATAAACGGCTTATTTTTTACGTTTTAATATTTACTTTTTATTTGAAAGTGGTATAATAATATTAAAGCAAATTATTTGGAGTAAGTCAATGAAAAAGTTTTTTTCTAACAGTGCATCAGAAACTGAAAAAATAGCATCTGATCTGGCTGCAACTCTTGAAGGCTGTGAAGTGCTTGCAATGTTCGGTACTCTTGGTATGGGTAAAACAGCCTTTGTAAGAGGTCTTGCAAAAGGTCTTGGCAATGATTCGGAAATCAGCAGTCCCACATTTGCAATTGTACACGATTATGGCGGAAATCCTCATCTATATCACTTTGATATGTACAGAATAAGCACCTGGGATGACTTATATTCTACAGGATTTTTTGATTATCTTGATATGGGTGGTGTTCTCGCAGTTGAGTGGAGCGAAAACATTGAAAATGTTTTACCTGAGAACTATATGAGAATTGAGTTCGAAAAAGGCGAGAATGAAAATGAACGTATAATCACAATTTATGAGTCAGGGGAGGCAACTACATAAATGATAACTTTAGGTATTGACAGTTCTGCTACAGCAGCAAGTGTCGCTATTATCAATGACGGTAAACTTGTAAGTGAAATTTTCTCTGATACAGGATTGACACACAGCCAGACTTTGCTTCCTATGATTGAAAAATGTTTACAGATGGCGAATATTTCGGTTGAAAATATTGATTTGATTGCAATTGCTAACGGACCCGGCTCATTTACAGGCGTCAGAATAGGCATCGCAACCGTAAAGGGTATCGCCTTTACAAACAATATTGAATGTGTTGAAGTTTCGACACTTGAAAGTATGGCATATAATCTTCCCGTGTTTGACGGAATTATCTGTTCAGTGATGGATGCAAGATGTAATCAGGTTTATACCGCTATGTTTGAAAACACTGATGGTTGTAAAGTAAATCGCTTGTCAGATGATACTGCGATATCAATTGATGAATTATGCGAACAACTTAAAAATATTGGAAAATCCATAATTTTTATTGGTGATGGTGCAGAAATCTGTTATAATAAACTCAGTAGTGATATAAATAGTCTATATATTTCACCTGTGAATATCCGTAAACAGAGAGCATCTTCTGTTGCTTTGTGCGGACTTGATAAGGAAAAGAAAACTGCAAAAGATATTGCAGTGAATTATATAAGGCTTCCTCAGGCACAGAGGGAACTTGCTAAAAAACAAAATCTCAGTAAAAACTGATTGGAGGAATATAAAATGTTGGCTATCGGTTGTGACCACGGCGGATACAAATTAAAAGAAGAGATTGTATCTCATCTTAAAGCAAATAACGTTGAATTTAAGGATTTTGGTGTTTTTGAGGAAAAAAGCGTTGATTATCCTGATATCGCAAGTGCTGTTTGCAAAAGTATTTTAAGCGGAGAATGCGAAAACGGAATTCTCGTATGCGGTACTGGTATCGGTATTTCTATTGCTGCAAATAAACACAGGGGTATAAGAGCTGCAGTTTGTTCAGACGAATTTTCTGCTAAATTTACACGTTTACATAATGATGCAAATGTTCTTTGCCTTGGTGGCAGGGTAGTCGGACCGGGACTTGCATGTGAACTTGTTGATATATTCCTTAACACAGGGTTTGAAGGTGGCAGACACGCGCTCAGAGTAAACAAGATTACTGAGATCGAAAAACAAAATTAAATATACACGGAGGTTAAATATCATGAACGAAAGAGTTACTATCACAAATCATCCGTTAATTCAGCATAAACTTACAATTATGCGAAAAACTTCAACATCATCAAGTGAGTTCAGAGCACTTGTAAGTGAAATTGCAACTCTTATGTGCTATGAAGCAACAAGGGATTTACCTCTCAAAGAAGTTGAAATTGAAACTCCCATCTGCAAAACAACAAAGAATATGCTTGCAGGTAAAAAACTTGCATTCGTGCCGATTCTCAGAGCAGGTCTCGGAATGGTAGATGGCGTTTTGTCACTTGTTCCCTCTGCAAGAGTAGGTCATATCGGTCTTTACAGAGACCCTGAAACACTTCAGCCTGTAGAATATTACTGCAAACTTCCTACTGACATCCACGAGCGTGAAGTAATTGTTCTTGACCCAATGCTCGCAACAGGTGGCAGTGCCATCGATGCAATCACTCAGATAAAGCAAAGAAATCCAAAATCAATTAAATTTATGGGTATCATCGGTGCTCCGGAAGGACTTGATGCACTTTGTAAAGCTCATCCTGATGTTGATGTATATCTTGCTGCACTTGATGAAAAGCTCAATGACCACGGCTACATTGTTCCGGGTCTTGGCGATGCAGGTGACAGAATTTTCGGAACCAAATAAAATTTTAACACAATCATAAAAATTATCTCCCTGAATATAATTAACTTGAAGAAGTTAAAATTCAGGGAGGTTTTTTATGGACGTTAAACTTATAAGAACACGAAATCCAAGGAACAATCATATTACAGGATTTGTGTTTGAGGTTAAAAAGCATATGCTGATGTCACTGTTGTTTGTTATTATACTTTCAGGTTTACTGTTAGGGAATATTTTAATTAAAGGCAATCAGGATACATATAACTCCGTCAAAACTATATTTGAAAATTACATTTCTTCTTTATCAGGACAAACATTATTACATATATTCATAATACAACTTGCAGTTAATTTGTCAGGAGTGTTTCTTAATCTTGTTTTCGGGCTGTGTGCAATAGGCTTTTCTGTACCGTGTATTTCTTTGTTTATAAAAGGATTAAGTATCGGAGCACTGAGTTCATTTATGTATTCGGAGTTTGCATTGAAAGGTTTCGGTTACTGTATGCTTGTTTTTTTTCCTGTGCAGATATTTATGTGTCTTATACTTCTGAGGACAGGAAAAGACAGCTTTGAAATGTCTTTTTCTCTTTTAAAAACACTTACAGACAGAAAACAAAAAACAGGTGAGATAACTGACATAAGACTTTATCTTTTCAGATATGTATTTCTTATTCTTCTCACCTGTGTAATATCGTTTGTTTCTGCAGTTTTATCTGTGTATGTTGTGAAACTTTTTAACTTTTAATCATCCGTTTCGTCAATTGTCTGAGTATTGAGGGGATTCAAATTTACTGCCTTTCTCAACTGGTCATCAGCAACGTGGGTGTATATCTGAGTTGTTGAAAGATTTTCGTGACCTAAAATTTCTTTAAGTAATAAAACATCAACATCACCGTATTGATACATAAGAGTAGCAGCTGTGTGACGGAGTTTATGTGTTGAATAACCTAGATCGGACAAACCTGATTTATCAAGCGCGTTTTCAACAATCCCTTGTACTGTTCTTCTGCTGATTCTTTGCTTATTTCTGCTGATAAACAAGGCTTCACGGTCTTTCACACCGTCAACAGGTCTGACTTTCAGATAGTTGTTAAGTGCAGCGATACAGGCAGTATTGAGATATACTTTTCTTTCTTTATTACCTTTACCTGTGACTGTCATTGAGTTATCATCGTGTATATGGTTGATATTCAGACCCACTAATTCTGCAAGTCTGAGACCGCAATTCAGAAACAGAGTGAGTATGCAGAAATCACGTTCCTTATTGGGGTTTGAGTCGTTATAAACACAGTTGAGTAACATTCTGCTCTGTTCGAGAGAAAGATATTTCGGGAGTGATTTCTTTAGTTTTGGTGCTTCAAGTTCCCTGAAAGGATTTTCTCTGATTGCATTTTCACGTGAATCCAGATACTTAAAAAAAGATTTCAGAGAAGTAACTTTTCTGGCTCTTGCAGTTGAATCGTTATTTCTTTCGTTTTTACAGTAAAGTAAGAATTCGTAGCCATCATTGAGAGTAATATTGTTCAGAAACGTTTCGTCAATATCTGAAATATCAATTTCTTCAAATTTTGTATTTTTATCAACTAAACCGTGACTTACTTTCATAAATCGTAAAAAAGTCCTCAGGTCGGATGCGTATTCAAGAACAGTCAATGAGGATTTGTTTTTTACAACTTCAAGATATGTCAAGAACTTTTTGAGGAGATAGGGAAGTTCAGCAAAATCTTCTCTTTTCATAACTTCCTCCTATATACTGAATAATTCCTTTACGTTATTACAAGCTGTGTCGATTACAGTTTCATAGTCAATACCTTTGATTTCAGCAATTTTCAAAGCTGTGTGTACAATCATATCAGATGTGCATCGTTTTCCCCTTAAAGGAACAGGGGACATATAGGGAGCATCTGTTTCAAGTAAAATTCTGTCCATCGGAGTGAATGCAGCAACTTCAACAGGTTTCACTGCATTTTTGAATGTTACTGCACCGCCAAGACCTACATACATACCCATTTTCACAGTTTCTTTTGCAAGTTCTACACTGCCTGAGAAACAGTGAACAACGCCTTTAGGACGGTATTTTCGAAGAATTTTGTATGTTTCTTCATGTGCTTCTCTGTCGTGAACAATTATTGGTATGTCAAGTTCTTTCGAAAGCTTTACCTGACGTTCAAACATTTCAATCTGCTTTTCTCTAGGTGAAAAATCATAGTGAAAATCAAGTCCGATTTCACCGAGAGCCACAACTTTATTTTCTTCAATGAGTTTAATTATTTTTGCAAAATCCTCATCAGAAACGTCTTCTGCTTCGTGGGGATGAACTCCGACCGCTGCATAGATACCGCTATATTGTTTTGCTAATTTAACACTCATTAATGATGATTTCAAGTCACATCCGCAGTTTATAATACCGCATATTTTATCCGAAAACAGACCGTCAAGTACTTCCCGACGGTCTGTTTCAAATTTTTCATCATCATAATGAGCATGAGAATCAAATATTTTTCCCATAATGCTCACCTTTGAATTTATCTGATTTTAGCACCTACAGGCATATCGTCAACAAAAATAACTTTAACGTCGTTTTCATCGCAATCTGCTGCAAGAATCATACCATGACTTTCAACACCGCAGAGAGTCGCAGGTTTAAGGTTAGAAACCACAATTACGTTGCGTCCTACGAGTTCATCGGGTTTATACCAGAGAGCAATACCTGATGCTACTGTTCTGGGATTTGCAGTGCCGTCGTCAAGTGTTAATTTAAGAAGTTTCTTTGCTTTTTTAACAGGTTCACAAGCTGTGATTTTAGCAACTCTCAAATCAACTTTTGCAAAATCTTCAATGCCGATTTTTGCGATACCGTCAAGAACAAGTTTTTCTTCTTCCTGAACAGCCTTATTTTTTTCTTCAATTTCTGCCAACATCTTTTCAGCGTCAATTCGATTGAAAAGGGGAGAAGGAGCTGTTACGCTGTTACCTTTTTCAAGACCGCCGAATGTATTAAGGCTATCATAATCTTTAACAGATGTATTAAGCTGTGCGAA
This sequence comes from Acutalibacteraceae bacterium, assembly GCA_045649705.1. Lineage (GTDB taxonomy): Bacteria > Bacillota > Clostridia > Oscillospirales > Acutalibacteraceae > SIG575. The sequence goes on along the minus strand of JAZRQI010000265.1, from coordinate 12,319 downwards.
AATCTTTTCAGATGTTTCAGGCATAAAGGGTGAGAGAAGAATTGCAGTAAATCGGATACTTTCAAGAAGATTGTAGAGAACTGTTGCAAGTCTTTCTTTCTTTTCCTCATCCTTTGCAAGTGCCCAGGGCATAGTTTCATCAATATATTTGTTACTACGCTTTGCAAGAGAGATAATAGTGTCAAGTGCATCACTGATTCTGTACTGAGAAATAAGTTCCTCAACTTTACCTACTGTTGAAAGAGCAAGTGAAATCAGTTCATCATCAACATCTTCCTTAACTTCAGGATTTGTGATAACACCGTCAAAATATTTATTTGTCATGGCAATTGTTCTGTTAACAAGATTGCCAAGTGTATTTGCAAGGTCTGAGTTATATCTTTCAATAATTGTTTCGTATGTGATTGAACCGTCAGATGTGTAGGGCATTTCTGAAAGGAGATAGTATCTCACTGCATCAACACCGAACTGTGACACAAGGTCATCAGCATAGATAACGTTACCACGGCTCTTTGACATCTTGTCAGTACCGAAAAGAAGCCAAGGATGACCGAACACCTGCTTGGGTAAAGGCTCACCAAGTGCCATAAGCATAATGGGCCAATAAATTGTGTGGAAACGAACAATATCTTTACCGATGATATGCACATCTGCGGGCCAGTATTTTTGGTACTGTTCACTGCTTCCGTCGGGGTCATATCCAAGAGCAGTAATATAGTTTGAAAGTGCATCAATCCACACATAAACTACGTGTTTATCATCGAAATCAACGGGGATACCCCATTTGAATGAGGTTCTTGAAACACAAAGGTCCTGAAGACCGGGTTTGATGAAGTTGTTGAGCATTTCTTTTTTACGGCTCTCGGGGAAGATAAAGTTATCGTTCTGTTCGATATATTCTTCCAACTGTTTCTGATACTTTGAAAGACGAAGGAAATAAGCTTCTTCTTTTGCTTTTGTTACTTCTCTGCCACAGTCAGGGCATTTACCGTCAACAAGCTGTGATTCAGTCCAGAAAGACTCACAGGGAGTACAGTAAAGGCCTTCATATTCGCTCTTATAAATGTCGCCCTGTTCATAGAGTTTCTTGAAAATCTTCTGAACAGTTTTTTCGTGATATTCATCTGTTGTTCTGATGAAATGGTCGTATGTTGTGTTCAATAAATCACAGATATCTTTGATTTCGCCTGCAACTTTATCTACATACTCCTTGGGAGTAACATTTGCAGATTTTGCATATTCTTCAATTTTCTGGCCGTGTTCGTCAGTGCCTGTGAGAAAAAACACATCATAACCCTGCATTCGTTTGTAACGTGCAAGGGCATCTGTCAGAACAATTTCATAACTGTTTCCGATATGCGGTTTTCTTGAAGTGTAGGCGATTGCCGTAGTGATGTAGAATTTTTCTCTCATATACATTTTCCTTTCTCAAATAAATGCTAAAAACAAAGTGCCTCAGAAAGGCACCTTGTTATAATTTTTTAATTAACCCCAGCTTACAAATGCAAGGTTTTCGTTGGGAACCCATGTTACTGAACTTTCGTAACCGCTCTTTACAACTTTACTATAACCACCGCTGACAGCAACAACTTTGATTTGTTCACCGGGAACAAGAAGAAGGATTTTAACTGATGATGAATCAGGTCCTGATGTTGCAAAAACATTTCCACTGCCAACAATCTTACAGTTCATAACGGCACCATTGCCTTTTTCTTTGAATGCTTTTACTGCATCTTCGTAAGATTTTATACTACCGTCAACCTGTGTTTTATCTTCTTTTGTTGTTTCGGGTTTCTTTGTAGTAGTTTCTTTTTCGGTAGGCTTTTCGGTAGTTTTCTCTTCAGTAGTTGTTTCTTTTTCATCTTCAACTATGCGGAGATATTTAAGATTGAGCCAACCGTCTTTATCAAAGTTTGATGTTTTACACCATTTACCATCTTCACTGATTTCACCGATGATGATTGTTTCACCGTCAGCGAGAAGCTGGTAACCAGCAACATCATAAGTGGGTTTGCTTCTTAAATTAACGCCTGTACCTTCTTCAGTTTTAACAACGCATTTTGTGCCTTTTTTATATTTCTTTTCAGCGTTGTCTTTGTCAGAAAGTGTTGTGATTTCAGTAGGTGCCTGAGTTGTTGTTTCTTCAACCTTTTTATTACGGATAACCTCAGAAAGTTTCATGATACCGAAAACAATACCGACAACAACAGCGGCAATTAAAATAAACACAATAAGCGCACGGAAAATACGTGCAGCTTTCTGTTTCTTTGAACCGCTCTGCCTTTTTTTATATTCTTCACTGCCGGGTGAGTAATAGTTGGCCTTATACTTGCCGTATTCATTTTTATAATAATTGTAGTCGTTTCTGTTAGCCATTGTCAGATAACCTCACTTATATATAAGTAAATACACTAAGATTATACAATGATATTTTCAAGTAGTCAAGAAGAAAACGGGAAATTTTGTGAGATAATGTCGATTGTTACACAACTGTAATTTTTTCAGGCACCGAAAGGGTGTATGTGCCATCGTTGTTTATGTTTACAGATAATTTTCCGTATGGTGTAGGTACTGAAATTTTTGCATAATCAAGACCGTATGTATTGGGGGAAAGACTGATTTTTCTCATTCCGGGTTCGATAATTTCAAAACCAAGCAATCTTGCAGGTAACTGATATGCAGGCGTACCGCCCCAGGCGTGACTGTAATCACAGTCAAAACCGTCCCAGACTTCTTTAAGTCCTTTGTCACATTCGTTGACAAGATCAATCCATTTTCTTAGTGTTTTTATACCGTATTCAGCGAAAAGACCTGACTCATAAATTGCATCAAGAATAAAGTGGTAGAAATATGGGTTAGCCTGTATAAGGTTTTTATCATTCATTACTTTGTGAAGAATTTCCTGAGACTTTTCACTGTCACAAAGGTTATAAAGGACAGCAAGCGTATTTGAATGAACGCTGTAATATCTCTTGTTTTCTTCACAAGGTCTCCACTCAATAACTTCATCTTTGAAGTTTCTTCCGTCGAAATAAAGTCCTTTTTCAGCATCAAAGAATGTCTTATTAAAACTCTCTCTCAGTTTATCAGCACGTTCAGAATACAAAGATTCTTTATCATCATTCAATATTCTGCACAATTTTTGTCCGTTAATCAGAGCATCATAATAAAAGGCATTTAAAACTGTTTCTCCCAGGGCTCTGGGCGGGTGGTGCATTGAATAGGAATCATAAACCACGTGGTCAACAAACATATAATTAGGCGGATTTGTTACAAGTCCGTCATCAGTTGTATATGAATTGAATCTTTCCAACAGACGGTGAATGGTTTTGATTGAATATTCAATAATTGATTTGTCACCGCTGTACATATAGTAATCGTGAATCATTCGCAAGAGAATAAGGCTGTATGTTGTGTGGAACATATAACCGTCATTCATTTCGAGAAAATCTATTGTCCTGACAATGTCAAATCTTGTCAGTTTTGTATCACCAAAGCAAAAATACGCCATAAGGCTTTCAATGTAGTAATCGCCGGTACAAGCGAGGTTTTCCTGATGGTAAGGGCTGTCCAGGTGCAGAGATTGACGGCAGATTCCGAGAGTATGTTTGCAAAGGTCGAATACTTTATTCAGGCTATCATCACTGCATTCAAATGCACCGTCATCATGCTCATCGTAGTGAGTAGAAATAAGACCGATGTTTTCAACTGTTACATCTTCTTTTTCTGTGAAAACAATTCCTATACGGATAACGCCAATGCTCTGCAATCTTATTCCTCTGTAATCGAGATTATAAATATCCTGAATACGGATTCTTGTTTTACTGTCATGGCAAATCTGCCCTATAAACTCCTGACAATCAATATCAGCTATAGCATTAACGCAGTTTGTGAATTTCATTGTGGGATAGGCTGCATAAATTTTATTAAATACACAATCAACTGTAACCGGTGAGCCGTGTTTCACTGTAAAGCCATTTTCCTTTACAACAACTCTGTCTTTGAATGCATCGGGTACACATATGTGCATTGCGGGAATATACTCTTCTTTTAAGGGGTTAATGGGAGAGGGGTGAAGATTCCAGATATTTTCTGTTAAAACAACTGATTCCCATTTTTCGTTTTCAAATCCACACCTATAATTGTCAGCAGAACGGTAAGACTCAGTTGCTCTGCACAACCAACTTTCATCAGTAACAATGTTTTCACAAGACGAATCTTCGTAAACTAACTCAATATTAGCAATAAGGCAGGGTTTTCCTTTTGAAGTATCGGTCATAACCTCAGGAACAGTCTGTACTTCAACATAAACTTCGTTTTTTTCTGTTTTTACGTCGATAGGATAGGTAGTATAATAACTTTTAGGTAAAGAGTGAGGGTTGCTGAAGTCACCACCTGCGCATACAGGACCCATACCGATTACTTCAGAATTAACAGATAATCTGTATTTACAATCGGCAAAAATCGTAATATATGCTTCTTTTACATCTTTTTCTACAGAAAATTCCTTTTTGAATTCTGCCACACGAAAGAATGTGTTTTCACGGGACATCCCCGTAGTTTCAAAACTTTTTTCAAAATCAGGGTATTTTTTCACATCAACCCATATTGTTCTTGCGTTACCTAAAGTTCTTGTCATTTGAAAAACCTCTTTAATCTGTGATACCCAACTTTTCGTTGAGTTCTTTTAAACCATCCATTATATCAACAATTTTGATATTCTGGGGACAGAAACTCTCACAAAGGTGACAGGAAATACAGTTTTTTGCTCTGGCCTGTTCTTCAACCTTGTGATATCTTTCGATATAGTCATTTTCGTTTTTATGAAGTCTGTATCTGCCCCAAATACTAAGCATTTCAGGAATATCAATGCCCTGAGGACAGTCTTTTGTACAGTATCTGCACTTAGTACAGGGGACTGAAAAATACTCTTTGAAAATTTTTACAGCCTTATCAAGTGCAACAGCATCTGATTCAGTAATTTTTTCAAAATCAGTCATTGTTTCAATGTTATCTTTAACCTGTTCTTCATTTGACATACCGCTGAGAACTGTAAGGATATTATCATTACTTGCGGCAAATCTGATAGCCCATGATGCGATACTTTTATCAGGTCTTGCTTCCTTGAGAATAGCATTTGCTTCATCACAGAGATTTGCAAGTGCACCGCCTCTGACAGGTTCCATAACGATAAGAGGAAGATTATGTTTCTTAATAATTTCGTATTCTTTCTGAGCATTTGAAATTTCAGTATCGAGGTAGTTATACTGTAACTGACAGAAATCCCACTGATGGTCAGAAACTATTCTTTCAAGGCATTCAAGTGAACCGTGGAAAGAGAAACCAAGGTTACGGATTTTACCTTCCTTTTTCTTTTCCATAAGGAAGTTATAAGTATCGTAGCTTTCAAGTTTGTCATAGTTTTCATCATTGAGACTGTGTTCAAGATAAAAATCGAAGTATTCAACCTGACATCTTTCAAGCTGTTCATTGAAAATTCTTTCAATATCCGACTTTTCTTTTACAAACCAGGGTGGCATTTTTGATGCAAGGAAGAATGATTCTCTGGGATATCTTTTAAGCGCAACGCCAACAAATTTTTCACTTTCACCGCCGTGATAACCGTAAGCGGTATCAAAATAATTAACACCGTTTTTGTAGGCATAGTCAATCATTTTGAGTGATGTTTCATAATCAATTTTTTCATCAATGCCATCAATCACAGCCAATCTCATCGTTCCGAATCCGAGCAAAGAAACTTCATCATTTGTTACGGGGTACACTTTTTTAGAAACCATAATAAATTACCTCACTAATTATTCTATTAAGATAATTATATATGATTTCGGATGTTTGTCAATAAAATGTTTAACTTGTGTACTCTTCAATGACTTTATTTAACTCAGAGGAAGAATTCACACATATTCCCTCTATAAGAATCCTCATATCTTCGTCAGGAAGAGAGTTTATATATGTGTCATACACTTTGTAGGGAAGTTTTGAATCCCCCTCAAAAACGGCAAGTTTTCCGTTAAAAACAGAAACTCTATACTTGTATGAGTTCTCCTGCGACACAGTTGTTGTTTCAAGTATCTCTGTCAGAGGATTTAAAAGTTTTTTATTCAGAATATCTGTTGTGAGGAATGCTGAGGCAAAAACTGCCACAAATGTAAAAACCAAAGTAAATTTATTTTTCATTTTTTCACCTTTTTAAGTTATTTTACGTGTTTATTGTTGATAAACGATGTAAAAAATATTCAAATTATTACAAATTTGTTATTTTTTGAAAAAATACTAAACAAATTGATTTTTATGTGATATAATACTAATATCTATAATTCTGACAACTTGTCTTTAAGGATAAGGAGGATATATATGGCTGTTAAAAGCAAAAAACGTAAAAAATCACCTTCGTCTGCATCAACAGGTGGAATTATCATTAAAAGTATTTTACTTGTAATTCTTCTCTGTTGCCTTGTTGTAGGCGGATATGTTCTTGCAAAATCAATTTCTTACATTAATGGAGAACCTTTTGACCTTGATAAATATAAGGCTGACCAGGTTCAGACATCTATTATCTACAGAAAAGAAACTGAAGATGCAAAATATACTGAATATACACGTCTTCACGGCGAAACTAACAGAATATGGGTTTATCTTGACGACATTCCCGATGATATGAAAGACGCAATTATCGCCCTTGAAGACAGACGTTTTGAAAAACATCATGGTGTTGACTGGATAAGAACTATTGGTGTTATTGTAAAACCGAGTAACTCGGGTCAGGGTGGTTCAACCATCACTCAGCAGTTGATTAAGAACCTCACTGATGAAAAAGATGTAACATACGTTCGTAAATTCAAAGAAATTCTCACAGCTCTTAATCTTGAAAAGAACTACGAGAAAGACGAAATTCTCGAGACCTACCTTAATACTCTTTATCTTAGTCAGGGATGTTACGGTATCAAAACTGCTGCAGAAGTATATTTCGGTAAAGAGGTTGAAGATCTGAATCTTACAGAGTGTGCAGCACTTGCCTGTATCACGAAAGAACCTACAACTTATGACCCGCTCCTTAATCCTGAAAACAATGCTGAAAGACGTAAGCACTGTCTCGGTAATATGTTAGCAGAAGGATATATCACTGAAGAAGAATATAATGAGGCATTAAACTACAAACTTGTTCTTTCAAATGATCCCAATTTTGTAAGCCAGATTAAAGACACTTCATCAGATGAAGAAACCGATGAAATTCAGAGCTATTATGTTGATTACATCATTAATCAACTCATTAAAGATTTCCAGACAGACTATGACCTTTCATATATCCAGGCTTGGAAAAAGGTTTATTACGGCGGACTGAGAATCTATTCAGCAGAAAACACTAAAATCCAGTCAAGACTTGAAGATATTTACGAAAATCGCGAGGGATTCCCTGCAATCTATAATTCAGGCGGAGAAAAGGTCCAGAGTGCCATGACAATTATGGACTATAGAGGCAGGGTAGTGGGTATTATCGGCGGTGCTGACGAAAAAATTGAGGACCGTTCTCTTAACAGAGCAGAGCAGTCACCCCGTCAGCCCGGCTCTGCTATTAAGCCTCTGAGTGTTTACACATATGCCATTGACTCAAATCAGATTACATGGGGTACACGCATCCTTGACTATTCAGGAACAAAGCGTGAGGGCAAATTGTGGCCTACAAACTATGGTGGCTCAAACGGTTCAGGCTCATACGTTACAACACAGTATGCTTTGAAAAAATCACTCAACACTGTTCCTTACAGGATTCTTGAACACGTTTCTCTTTCCAAAGCTTACAACTTTATGAAGAATAATCTTCATTTCACAACGATGGTTGACGGTATAGATGATGCAGACTATTCACCCCTTTGCGTTGGCGGTATGAACAAGGGACTTACTTCTCTTGAAATGACTGCGGCATTTGCGGTTTACGGTAGTGGCGGTAAATATTACAAACCTTATCCTTATTTCAAAGTTACAAACAGTGACGGTTCAATAGTTTATTTCGACAATACAAATCCTGAGGGTGAACAGGTGATTTCTCCTGACACTGCAGAGGTTATGAACAGAATGCTTCAGACTGTTATCACTGAAGGTACCGGTGGCGGTTATGGAATTAAAGGTTTCAATACCTTTGCAAAAACAGGTACTACAACTAACAACTATGACCGTTGGTTTGCAGCAGGTACCCCTTACTATGTATCAGCAGTATGGTACGGCTACGACATGAACAAAGCAATCAGTTCTTCCGCAAGTAACCCTGCAGCTCATATATTCAGATATGTTTATAATGAAATTCACAAAGACCTTGAAGTAAAAGATTTCGATTATCCTGACAGTAATGCAAAAGAAGTAAAATATTGCACTTATTCAGGACAACTCGCAGGAAGTTCCTGTCATTCAACTGCTAAAGGATATTTCACTAGTGACTATAAAACTGTCTGCTCAGGTGACCACTCAGGTAAAAACGGTGTCATCGGTGGTGAAGGCGGATGGTCAGGAGCAAAAGGTGAAGAAGGGGAAACAGAAACAACAACACTTCCCGTTATCGGCGGAAGTAACGATGCTTCAGTTCCCGAATCACCCACAAGTGCAATTGACACAGTAACACAGAGACCATCAGATATTTTAAACGGAGTTTTTCAATGATTATAATGTCAATAGATTATGGCGATACCAGAACAGGTGTCGCCATCTGTGATAAAAAAGAAATTTTAGCAAGTCCTGTAACGGTAATCACAGAGCGTTACAGACCTAATCTTATTAAAAAATTAATAGCAGTAATTGAAGAAAGAAAGCCTGAAATGCTTGTTGTGGGTCTTCCTAAAAATATGGACGGCACCTGCGGTGAAAGGTGCGAAAAATGCACTGAACTGGCAGATGAACTCAGAGAAATTACAGGTTTACCAGTTGATATGTGGGACGAAAGACTGACTACAGTTTCAGCATACAGAGCTCTGAATGAGGCTGATTTTCACGGAAGAAAAACAAGACAAGTCATCGATGCTGTTGCTGCAGTGACTATTTTGCAGGACTATCTTGCACGTAGGAAATCAATGAACTGATACAGTTACATAAAATTCATCAATCACTCATAAATTTTTATGAGGTGGGTTTTGATGATTAGTAAAAAGAAAGTAATTTATTCTGTTTCAATTGTTCTTTGCTTATTTTTGGTTCTCGGTATTTTACAGATTTCCGATTCATCACGCTATGTTCAGGTTTCTCAGAATATGGTAAACAATAAAAAAATCAAAGTTATTATTGACCCAGGACATGGCGGTGTTGACTGCGGTGCAGTAGCATGGGATTCTACTCTTGAAAAAGATATAAACCTGCAAATTGCATTGATTCTCAATGATTTGCTGAAAATGTCAGGCGCAGAAACAATTATGACTCGTTCTGAAGATATTTCGATTCACGATGAATCTGCAAAAACTATCAGAGCAAAAAAAGTAAGCGATATACATAACAGGTTTGAGATTTTAAAAGATAACTCTGATTATTTGTTTGTAAGTATTCATCAGAACACGTTTCGTGACCCAAAATATTCAGGTGCACAGCTTTTTTATACTCCGAATAATGCCAAAAGTGTTGAACTTGCAAGAAGTATTCAGGATTCATTTTCTCAGCATCTGCAAAAAGATAATGAACGAGAAATCAAGAAATGTACAACTGATGTTTACCTGATATATCACGCAGAAAGTACAGCAGTTCTCTGTGAATGCGGTTTTTTATCAAACAAAAATGAACTTGAAAATCTCAAGAATAAAGAATATCAGAAACAGGTTGCTTTCTGTATTTACAACGGAATTTTAAACTATTATTCATCTATATAAAACGGAGGTACTGTCGTGGCAAAATCAAAGGTCGTTTATGTTTGCAGTGAATGCGGATATGAAAGTTCAAAATGGTACGGCTCCTGTCCCGGATGCGGAGAATGGAACACAATGGAAGAGGATGTAAGAACTCCCGTTGTTTCAAAAAACTCGAAAACAATTTCATCAGCAGGTGTTGCAAAAGCATTACCGATTAAAGATATTTCTTTTGCAGATGAGGTAAGATATAAAACAGGAATGAATGAGCTTGACAGAGTTCTCGGTGGAGGTCTTGTAAAAGGTTCTCTCGTCCTTTTAAGCGGTGACCCCGGTATCGGCAAATCGACAATTTTACTGCAGATTTGCCGTTTTATGGGTGAAGAACACAACATTCTCTATGTATCGGGTGAAGAATCTGCAAGACAGATAAAGCTCCGTGCAGACAGACTGGGTGTTGACACAGATAACCTTTACATAATGAGCGAAACGGATGCAGAAAAAATCTCTGAATATATCCGTGCAGAAAAACCTGAAATCGTTATAATTGACTCAATTCAGACTATGAATATCAGTGAAATTTCATCTTCTCCCGGCAGTGTTTCACAGGTAAGAGAGTGTACAAATCTGCTTATGAGAACAATAAAATCCCTTGATATTCCTATGTTTGTAGTAGGTCACGTAAATAAAGACGGTAACATTGCAGGTCCGAAAGTACTTGAACATATTGTGGATGCAGTTCTGTACTTTGAGGGTGACAGAAACCTTTCTTACAGAATTCTCAGAGCAGTTAAAAACAGGTACGGTTCTACTAATGAAATCGGCGTTTTTGAGATGATGGACAGGGGGCTTGAAGAGGTTGAAAACCCGTCTATGATGCTCATTTCAGGCAGACCAAAGAATACATCAGGATGTTGTATTGCTTGTGTTATGGAGGGTTCAAGACCGATTCTTGCAGAAGTACAAGCCCTTGTTACACCATCAGGTTTTGGTAACCCCCGCAGAATGGCAACAGGTTTTGACTACAACAGAATGTCTATGATTATGGCAGTGCTTGAAAAAAGGGGCGGATACTTCTTCGGCAATATGGACAGCTACATAAATGTTGTAGGCGGTCTCAGACTTGATGAACCAGCAACAGATTTATCTGTAGCTATGGCACTTGTATCTTCTCTTAAAGATGTTCCTGTAGATGACGGATTGATTGCATTTGGCGAAATCGGCCTTGGCGGTGAACTCAGGGCCGTCAGCAACTGTGAACAGAGAATCCGTGAGGCTGCTCGTCTTGGATTTACAAAGTGTATTATCCCTGCATATAACCTTAAAAATCTCAAAAATAACATCGAGGGGATAGAAATCCTCGGTGCTAAATATATCAGACAGGCTTTTGCAGTTGCAATAGGTTAAAATAGTTATGATTTACCCTAATTTACCCGAAAAACAAGTAAATAAGGTAATAATCGGTGGAGATTATAACCCTGAAATCTACAAAAAATTAGAAAAATTGGGCATTGAACCCATTTTTATAACAAGAAGCACAAATGTTCGGCAGGGTATTCAGAATCATGCAGATCTGGCAGTATGCCCGTTAACTTCGAGAGATTTTCTTGTTACCAAAGAACAGCACGAATTGAGAGATAGACTTATAAAAAACGGCTATAATGCTGAGTTTATCGAAGAAAATCTGCGATCTGATTATCCTAATGATGTGTTTTTAAACTGTGTAATCATCGGCAAACACATATTTTATAATCCTAAAACTGTTTCTTCAAAAATACGTGATTTTTTAAAAGGAAACGGTTTAATCGAGGTAACAGTCAGACAAGGGTACACAAAGTGTTCAATAGCGCCTGTGTCAGTTGATGCTTTCATCACTGACGATATTTCTATCGGCTCCAGAGGAGACGACTTCGGATTCGATGTGCTTGTAATTGATAAGGGTGATATAAAACTACAGAATTTTGATTACGGATTCATCGGCGGTGCAACAGGAAAAATAGCAGAAGACAAAATGGTAATCACAGGCAAAGCAGATAAATTATCAGATTATGATAAGATTAAAAAGTTTCTGTATAAACATAATGTGGAACTCATAGAGTTAACCGGTGATTGTGTAGAGGATATCGGCTCAATTTTTCCGCTCATCTGAGACGGGAGAGAGGTATTTTAGAACAGAGAGTACCATAAAAATAAATCACACTAACTGCACAAAATAAATGTTTTGTGCGGTTAAGGCGAGTAAAAAAGCACAAGTAAACAGTTTTATGCATTAATAATGCACATCCGTACGGTTAATTGCTTACGGATGTGCTGTTGTTTTATAGTAAATATTTATATTGTTAATTTTTATCATTCATACTACTTATATACTCATTTGCTTCATCTCTTGTTTTAAAAATCACCACTTGTTTTGTTGTTTTATATTTTTCTATCAGTTCATATATTCTCGGAAGAGATTTATTCGCAAACTCCTTTATAAA